>NZ_JBSFBM010000069.1:0-22106 GCF_053592955.1 Micromonospora sp. NPDC002411
GCTTTCGGCACTCTGAGTGCCGCCTCAGGCTTCAGACGTCTGTCGCGGGCGATGCGCGGCCGTCTGGGATGCGTGTGGTCAGTGAAGGCCGAGCGGTATGGCTCGACCTCCCAGCGGATACCGAAGTGGTCGGGTGTCGTCTCGGGCGGACAAACCACCTTCGCTCAATTGATTAGGGTTCCGCCATGTCGTTGCAAAAGTTGATCACGCTTGTGCCTACTCCCGATCATGGGATCGACGTGTCGTTGCCGCAGGAATTCGCCGCTTGCGAGGCCGAGCTCGGGTTGGAGCTTCCTGCCGACTTCAAGGAGCTCCTCACGGCCTACGGGGCTGGCATGTTCCTCGACTACCTCTTCGCATACCCCCTGGCAGGCGACGACATGAACATTCGGCGCAACACATTGTTGCTGGAAGGGCACGCGGCCTCGCGAGGCAAGTTCCCAATGTGGTACCCATATCCGCTCTACCCGGAAGCTGGTGGCCTGCTGCTGTGGGGCGGCACCTACGACGGGCACTCGCTGTGCTGGCTAACCAGGGGCGAGCCGGATGAGTGGCCAGTGGTGGTATGGAATCAGCACGACAGCAACTACCAGCTTTACGAAGGCGGCGCGGTCGCCTTCATCGTCGACTGGCTGAAGCGCACCCTGCCCACACGAACGCTGCCCAGGCCACCGCGAGGCAGGGCCTGGTTCGAGCCAGCCCGCAAACTCAAGCAGGTGTACGTGTATCTCGACGGTGGGGCCGGCAGTTTCAGGGAGCGTGCGCGACTGCTGCGCCAACTGTTCGGGCCAGTTCAGGATCGTGGTTTCAGTATTCATGAAGGTGATTGCGACGTTCGCTTCGCCACAGCACAGGACTGGCGGGTCACCTACAGCGAATGGCCGAACGGGCGCCTAATCCGCATCGCCTTTCCCGCAGTCGACGAGGAGGCCGCGCGGGCCGCGGTCATCAACGCGATCCCTGAACTGGGTCACACGCTGAGACACGCTCAGACAGTGCGTGGCACACGGGTATGGGTCGGCTGACCATCAGCGACAGCTGAGGTGCCCGGATGCGTGACCGCTCCGCGAGGCCGTGACCGGGCTATCGGCCCTGCGCCGTGTCGGCGAGCCGGCGGATGTCGCGGACATGATCGCCTTCCTTGCCTCTCCAGGGCCCGCTGGGCGACCGGCCAGGTGACCGACGCATCCGGGGGCCTATCTTCTCCGCCGACCAGGGGCCGCCGGAGAAAGTGTGACTGCTTCATCTACGGCGTGGGCCAGGCCGGCGACAGGCCGGCCCGGCGCACCCATGCGTTCCGCGTTGAGGCATCAGGGTGCGAGGGGAGGCGCAGGTCGGAATGTCACGGTGAGGTGGTGACGTGGTGGCACTGCCGGCAGGGCGCGGTGAGCGCTGCAATGGGATGTCCACCTTCGGAAAGGAACCTCCCGATGAACCCCCCACGATCCGACGGACCCTGGCAAGGGACGAAACGCGCGGGACTCTCTGACGCCGGAAGCTCGCGCCTCCTGACATCGGAGCAATCCGGGCCGGCCGTCGACACCTCCCGGCCCTTCGGCGCCCACCTCCGCATGAGCTGGTGGAAGCCGCTCGTGGTCATCCTGGTGCCGCCGCTGGTGATGCTGCTTCTCCAGGTGGTGCTCTACCAGGTCGTGGGCCTCATCGAGGGCAGCGACGACCCGATGTCGGCCGACTTCACGCCGTTGAAGTTGTTGGCCATCAACATCAGCATCGGCGCGGCGGGCGTCCTGGCGATCCTGCTCCTGGTGCGGACCGCCAAGGTGCCGTGGCGGAGCCTGATCAGCTTTCCCCGAGCCTTCGACGCCCGCCGCCTGACGTACTACCTGATCGCAGCGGCGTTGCTGGTGGGTGCCGGGATCGGTGTCGTGGCGCTTGTCGCGCCCGACTCCCCGGGTTGGACCGCCGTCGGGGTCACCGGCACGACGATCGGCGTGCTGGTGGTCACCGTGCTGAGCACGCCGCTGCAGTCGGCCGGCGAGGAGTTGATGTTCCGAAGCGCCGTGTTGCCCGCCGCCGCGTCCTGGGTGCGCGCGGTGCGTCCGGCCCTGGTCGTCGGGCTCGCCGTCTCCGGCCTGGGCTTCGCCGTGGTCCACGGGTCGACCGACCCCTGGCTGTTCGGCTACTACACGTTCATCGGCGTCAGCACCGGCGCGATGGCCATCATCAGTCGCGGCATCGAGGCGCCGGTCGCCTTCCACGTCGCCAACAACGTCCTGTTCGGGATCGTCAACACGGTGATGGCGGACGGTGAGCCCTACGCGATCGACCGGTCCACCGACTCCGGTGACGCGTCCCTGCTGATCCTCGGCGCCGTCAACATCGCCATGGTGGTGCTGGTCTGGCTACGTGAGCGGCGAGCCCGCACCACCAGCGCGGGCTGAGCCCACCAGAGTGCAGGGATCGGCCACAGACACCGCAGCACACGAGGCCGGCCGGGAGCTGTGCGATCAAGGCGGAAGCGGCCACCGGGCGGCTGACGCAGGTGTGGTCAGCGGTTGTTCGCCGATGTTGGCCGCTTACCGCTGGACGGGGTGGCACCCTGGGCACGTGGGCTGGGCAGGGAGTCGGGGGAGGGTGGCATCGGGACTAGGGTGAACGGCCTCTGATGCGTACCGCGTTGATCGTAGTAGCCGTGCTGGCGGCGGCGGTGGTCGTGGACTTGATCTCCGGGGTGCTGGTCCGCCGGGTAGCCCGCGGCCGTTACCAGTGGGTGCTGGAACCGCTGCGGCACGCCTGCCGCGGTCCGGCGGCAGCGGCGCTGCTGGCTGGGGTGTTGTACTACGCGCTGCCGTTGGGTCCGGTCGGGTGGCAGCGTCACCTGCGGCACGTCGTCCTGGTGGCTCTGGTCCTGTCCGGGGCTTGGTTGGTGATCAGGGCGTTGCACGTCGCTGAGGCGGTCGCGTTCAGCCGCCTACCGGGTGACGCGGTCGCCAGCCGGCGGGTCCGGCGGGCTCGGACGCAGATTCGTCCCGTGCGGCGGCTCACCGTCGCCGTGGTCACGATGGTCGCGATCGGCCTGATTCTGAGCACCTTTCGGCCGGTACGTCTCTTCGGCGTCTCCGTACTGACGTCGGCGGGGGTGGTCGGGGCGTTGATCGGTCTGTCGGCCCGTACCGCGCTGGGCAACGCGTTCGCCGGTGTCCAGGTCGCCTTCGCCGACGGTCTGCATGTCGGCGACGTGCTGGTGGTGGACGGTGAGTGGGGCCGGGTCGAGGAGGTGAAGCTCACCAATGTGGTGATCCGGCTCTGGGACGAGCGGATGCTCATCCTGCCCACCACGTACTTCACCGAGCGGTCGTTTCAGAACTGGACCCGCAACGAGTCCCGGGTGATCGGCAAGATCCAGATCCATGTCGACCACACCGCCGATCTGGATGACCTGCGGCGGGAGGCGCGCCGGCTGGTCGAGTCCTCACCGCTGTGGGATCGCGACCAGTGGGTGCTCCAGATGGTCGACTCCACCTCGCAGACGGTGGTCATCCAGGTGCAGGCCTCGGCTGCCGACGGCGCCAGCGCCTGGGACCTGCGCTGCGACCTGCGCGAGGGGTTGGTCTGCTACCTGCGCGACCATCATCCGCAGTGGCTTCCCCGTACCCGCAGTCAGTATCAGCCCTGACCCGGCAGGTCCGATGGGCCATGCGCCCCGCTGAGGCCCGTCTCGGAAGTCAAGGGTGGCCAGTGTGTCGAACTGCAACGCCAGAGGAGGCCCGAGTCCGGGAAGAGGTAGTTGCGGTACCCAGCGGTCCAGGCGACCCCGAGTGCGCTCGTCCGCCTACCTCCCGCTGCTGGGCTGCTCCCTGCCTTTCTCGTCCCGCCAGCCACTGGGCTGAGGGTGATAGCCGTAAGCGGCAGCCCGGACTGTTTCCTCGTTCTCCAGCCCGGAGCCGATCGCGCCGCCGACAGTGGCCAGTGAGCTGGTGATCCAGGCCAGCGTCAGATAGTCGCTGGTATTCACCGGGCGCTGCAGAACCTGGGTCAGCACGGATGTGTCGATCAGCAGCGCCCCGACGAGCACCGTTCCCACGAAGAGCACCACGTAGGACAGTGCCGTCGCTAGCGTGAGAGTGAGGATCGTACCCAGGTTGAACAGCCGTGCCAGCTCTTTTGGTGTCTCGCGGCTCGGCCTCTCCCAGAGGCCGTGCGCGCCGATCAGCCAGACCACCAACGCGGCCAGCCCGAGCAGCATGATCACGGTGAGCCGAAGTCCGCCGAGGGCATCGCCCATCTGCCAGATGGTGTCCGTGGTGAGCGCGAACGCGGCCGTGCCGAACGCACCGACCAGCAGCTTGGACAGGCCCAGCAGGGCGCGTCCGGGTCGGTTGGCTCGGACCATGCCAGTCACCAGGCGCGCCCGGCCGATCAGCCCCGAGGCGAGGTAGCGCCGCTCACCGGCGTCAGCCCCGCCGATCACTCGGCGGACGGCGGGAATCCGGCCTGTCAACTCGGCCGACGCCCACTCGGCCGGCGGCACCCGGTGGTCGGTGGCGTCGGTCAGTAGTTGGTTGATCAGATCCGGAACGGCTGCGCGGGCCGCTCGTATCTGGTGCAGGCCCAGCGCGGGCAGGGAGATCATCGCGACCTGGCGTCGGCCGGAGGTCTGCGCGACCAGGGGCACCCGCTCGCCATGCAGTGGCAGATCGGTCAGACAGACGGCGACGTCCCACTTGTCGTCGGCGCGCCGTCTAGCAAGATCGTCGAGCAGAGCCTCGGCGCCGCCGTCGCGGCGTGGCGCCACATCCCCCCAGCCTTCCCGGACGGTCCACCGCACATCGGCGCTCACCCGCTCCGTGAGCCGGCGGGCCAACTCCGCAGCGAGCCTCGCCGCCACCCGGGCAGGGTGGTCCGGTGGGGTTGCCACCAGTCCCACGACGATCTCCGGGCGTTGCCCTTCGCTCTGGGTCACCGCTGCTCCTCACCGGTAGCCGGGCTCGGCCGCCAACGGCGAGAACCGGGTGCGTCACGCGCCGTCGAGGCACAGTAGTGAAGCCAGGCCGCCGAGGAGAGCGCCCCGACCAACCCGTACAGCACCAACTCGACGCCTGTGTCACATTGGGGCGGGCCGCCCACGCAGCCTAGAAGACCATTCCGAAGGGTGCGGCGGATTCGCTGGGCTGAGGTCTTCTCGAAGGCAGCTGGCGCGTTCGGCCTGGGTCTGCGCAATCCCGGCGGTGACCACCGTCGGGTCAGCTCCAGCGTCGAGGCGGCGCAGTAGCGCTCCAGCTTGGCGGCGCACTCGCCGATGATCTAGGAGTTGCCACAATCGCGGTGATCGTCGAGATCCGCACCAGCCCTCAACCCCACGTCAACCGCATCGAGGGCGCGTCGATCGTCGTGAGGTGCGGTGTGACTATCTGCGTCACCCATTGCTGACTCACGTTACACCTAGGACACTGACGGCCACTGTGTACATCGATCCGGGTGACCATGAGCGCCCGGCAGGCGCGGTGGGGAGGGGTCTCACGATGCCGAGAATGACGCCAGGTGCCAAGGCCTTGGCCATTCCTGTCTACAAGGCGCTGCCGCAGCTGGTCCGCGACCCGCACCAGTCGCTCGTCGACATCGCGAACTGGTCCGGCGGTGCGGTCGTCCGCCTCGGACTGGGAGTTTCCAGCGCCTATCTCGTCACCGACCCGGCCGACGTGCAGCAGGTGCTGCAGGAGAAGGCCGACATCTACCCGCGAGGTGACGACACCGCACTGTGGCGGTCAGTACGGAGGTTGGTCGGAGACGGCATCCTCGCGGAGGGTGAGACCTGGGCGGCCAGCAGGCGGACACTCGGCCCGCTGTTCAGGACGACTCGCATCGGCCCACTGGTCGACACCATGGCCGAGGCCATCGCCACCTCGGTCGACGAGCTTGAGGTGGCGGCCGCTGCGGGAACGCCGATCGATGTCGGCGCCGAACTGTCCCGGATCGTTTCCAGTGCCATCATGCGGGTCTTCTTCGCCGATCGAATCGACATCGAAGCCGCCCTGCGGATCATGGCCGCACAGGAGGTGATCGTTACTGCGATGGGACCTCGCCTGCTCGCGCCGGGCGTGCCGTGGTGGATCCGCTTGCCCGGCGATCGACGCTTCATCGCTGCGGTTCGCGCAATCGACGATATCCTGCTGCCCGTTCTACAAGAGGCGCTCCAGCGACCAGGCGACAGCGATGACGTGTTGTCCACCCTGGCGCGAGCCCGGACCTCTGAAGGAGCTCCGCTCAGTCTCAAGCAGATGCGCGACGACCTGGTGTCGATGGTCGCGGTCACGACGGAGACCTCGTACGTCGTGCTCACCTGGCTGTGGCCGGTCCTCGCCAACAACCCGGAGGTCGCCAGTCGGCTCTACGCCGAGGTCGACCACGTCATCGGTGAAGGTCCGATCCGCGCCGAGAACCTGCAGGAACTCACCTACACCCGGATGGTGCTGGACGAACTCCTCCGGCTCTACCCGGCCGGCTGGATTCTGCCCCGTCGCGCGGCCGAGGCGGACGTGCTCGGCGGAGTGCGCATCAAGAAGGGGGCGAGCATCATCCTCTCGCCGTACGCCACGCATCGGATGTCCGCGCTCTGGGGGGAGACGGCGGAGGTCTTCGACCCTGAGCGTTTCGCGCCAGGCCGTGACGAGGGCCGCCACCGGTACGCGTATTACCCCTTCGGAGGGGGGAGGCACCGCTGTTTGGGCGAGCACCTGTTCGCACTCGAGGCCGTTCTCGTCGTGGCGACCTTCCTGAGCCGGTTCCGGTTCCGTCTGAACGATTCCGCCATTCCCAGCACGAGGGTCGCCGCCTCGCTACGTCCCGCACGCCCCGTGGAAATGGTCTTGACGCGCATAGCTCGCACCGCCGCATGAGAGGAGTACCTGTGCCTACCCATACCGTCGCCGACGGCCTCGCGGCAGCTGCGGAAGAGGGACGCATCTGCGTCCTCGCCGCTCGGGGCCATCGAGACCTACAGCAGTGCGCGTCGATGTATCCCACCCTGTTCCCCAGCCCACCGGTTGACGGCGCCATGCTGGGCGCGCTGGCGCTGTCGACGGCGTTCATAGCGCCGTGGTGCACCGCAGAGCAGCTTCGCATCGCCAACCGGGCGTCGCTGTGGGTCACTGCGGAAGACTGGATGGTCGACTCTGTCGCGACGTCCCTGGACTCCGTAACGGCGATCGCCTCCGCCTGCATCGCGGTCGCCGACGGCGCCACGCCGGCGGCCGGAGACGCGCTCGGCCAGTTTCTCGCCGAGATTCGCGACGAGTTGGCCGCCGTACCCGCGTTCGCAGACGCTCAGCCGCTGTGGCGGGACGAAGTCGACAAGATGCTCACCGCTGAGGTCTTGGAGTGGCAGTGGCGAGCCGCCAGGGCAGCCGACGAGCGTCAGCTGCCAACATTCGTGGAATACCTCGACAACGCGGACAACTACGGCGCGTCCTTTGTCAACGTGTCCCACTGGCTTGCCACCGCCGACCAGGAGACCCTGAGCCACCTCCCCGAACTGACAGCGGCCAGTCGCGAGGTACAGAAAATCCTGCGTCTGGTGAACGACATGGCCAGCTATGAGCGCGATCTCAAGACAGGGGATCTCAACGCCCTCATGCTCGGCGTCGACAGGGACGAGATCAACCGAAACATCACCGAGCGGATCGACATGTGCCGCACGCTGCTTCAGGAGTTGGAAGGCACGTGCGCGCAGGAAGCCCGTTACCTGGCCCGGGAAATCGGGTTCACCACTGGTTTCTATCGCGGCACGGATTATTGGGGCACCGTTGAGCGTTGACCGCGCTTTCCCGGAACAGACGCGGGGACCAGAGGGCCGGACCCTCGCCTCGACCGGCGCAGCTGACCTGGTCGAGGCGATGATGCGAGAACCAGCCGGGCAGATGTCCCCGTCCACCTACGAAACCGCTCGGCTCGTGAGTTTGGCTCCCTGGTTGACCGGCCATGACGAGCGGGTGCGGTACCTGCTGCGCAACCAGCGGCTCGACGGCGGATGGGGCCCACCAGAGGGGTACGCCCTGGTTCCGACGTTGAGCGCCACGGAGGCTTTACTCGCCGTTCTGAGCAGGTCTCCCGGTGACATGCTGGTCGACGCTGTCGACCGGGGGCTCATGTGGCTCAGGAGTTGGCTGGCGACCACGCGACCCATCCCGGACACGCCAGCGATCGACCTCATTGTGCCGGCGCTGACGGACGCCATCAACGAGCACGTGACGTGCAGCGATATGCCGCGCGGCCTGGTCCACTGGCAGGCAGGTCCTCGGCTGCCCCTGCCGCCCGGCATGGATGACAAGAGACTCGACGTCGTTCGGGGCATCATCGCGGCAGGCGCGCCTGTGCCCGACAAGCTGCTGCACGCGTTGGAGGTCGTTGGTGACATCGCCCAGGACGCCGTCGGTGTTCAACCGCTGCCGCCAGGCGTCATCGGCGCGTCGCCGGCCGCCACCGCTGCGTGGTTGGGTGCGGCGGGAGAGGCCGATGGGCATGGCTGGGTACGGGCATACCTGGAGTCCGTCATTCAGCGGCACGACGGTCTCGCTCCCTGCGCGACGCCGCTCGGCGTCTTCGAGCGTGCGTGGGTAGTCGGTTCCCTTGCCCGGGCCGGCATCGCCGTACCCGCGGTTTCGGGCTTGGTCGACAGCCTGACGGCAGATCTGACATCGGCGGGGACACCAGCCGGCCCAGGCCTGCCGCCGGACGCGGATACCACCTCAGTCACTCTGTATGCGCTGGCGCGGCTGGGCGTGCCCACCGACCCGAGCAGCCTGTGGGGATTCGAGACGGACGCCGGATTCTGCACCTGGCCCGGCGAGGACGGCTTCTCGGTCACTACCAACGCCCATGTCCTGGACGCACTGAGCCAGCACGCGGCTACGCAGTCAGACGCCGCACCACGCTACCGCTCTGCGGCCCGGCGTCTGGTCGGTGCGCTGCAAGCCTGCCAGCTTCCGGACGGCAGTTGGCAGGACCGATGGCACGCCTCTCCCTACTACGCGACCGTCTGCTGCACGTTGGCTCTGGCCGATGCCGCCCCTTCCGCGGCTGCGGAATCTCTGGCCCGCGCGGTGCACTGGGTGGTCGCTACGCAGCAGCACGACGGCTCCTGGGGTCGCTGGAACGGATCGTTGGAGGAGACGGCGTACGCGATGCAGATCCTGGCCGTTGCGGGGCGAGAACTACCAGCCGCTGGTTCGGCCCTCAGCCGAGGCCTGTCCTATCTGGACAGGGCGAGCGCGATCCAGCAGGAGGGTCCCGCGCTGTGGCACGACAAGGACCTTTATCACCCAACAAAGATCGTCCGTGCTGCCGTCCTTGCGGCGCAGCACCTCGCGACGGAGATCCCTCTGCGGGCTAAGGTCAACGACGATCTGTGGACGTGCCCGACGTGATGGAGGCCGTCGATGGCTGAGGCGTCGTTTCGATGCCGCGACGACCTTGAGTAGCGAGTCAGGAAACTGCTAGCGTGCCCCGGTCTACACCATCCGATGGCTTGTACGGCGAGCAAGGCCGTGAAGTTGCCAATGTCAGGCATGGGGCGGTAGGTCTAATGCGGTCTCGCAGTACGAATCTGCGCGCGAAAGTCGTTGGCGCCCTGCTGTCTCTGGTCGCGCTGTGGTCATTCGCGGCATGGGTGACCCTCCGCGACGGCGTCAACCTGCTGGGCGTCCAAACGATCGATAGTCAGATCGTTGGCCCAAGCGAGCCCTTGCTGCTCGAGTTGCAGATCGAGCGCCGGCTGTCGGCAGCCCAGCTCGGCGGGCCCAGCCCGGATCGCGAAAATGCCCTCGTCGCCGCTCGTAGGAATGTCGACGACACCGCAAGGAGATTTCGCGACACCGCCCAAAGTCGCCTCGCGGACTTCGCCGCCGATGCCGAGGCTGAGCGCACGGTCAATGCTGCCATTGCCGCTCTGGACACCCTACCCGGCACGAGACAGTCGATCGACAATCGCAGTGTCGACCAGGCTGCCGCTGGGAAGGCCTTCAGCGGCCTCATTGACTCGCTGTTCGACCTCTACGATGTGGTGGGCGGCCTGGATGATGCAGCGATCGAGGCAGACACCCGCAACCTCATCGAGCTCTACCGGATCCGGGAGCTGATCTCCCAGGAGGACGCGCTGCTGTCCGGTGCCCTCGCCGCAGGCCGATCGACGACAACCGACAACGCGAAGTTCGTGGAACTCGTCGCCGGTCAGCGATTCCTTACTGTCCGGGCCTCCGGGCTGCTACGCGAGTCGGAGAGGGCCACATTCGACGCAGTGATCGCCGGTCCCGCGTTCACTAACCTGCGCGCCCTCGAAGACCGGGTTCTCGCCCGCGAACGTAGCGCGTCGCAGCTTCCCCTTACGTCGAATGAGTGGGATGTCGCCGCGGAGGCCGCACTGACCGAGCTGCAGAACATGGTGCTCGACAGCGGCGATGCCCTGGTGGATCGGGCCACCCCGGTAGCCGTATGGGTCGTTGTTCGGCTGATTCTCGCCGCGGGTCTGGGGTTGCTGGCAGTTGTCGCGGCGATCGTGGTGTCTGTGACCACGTCACGGGAGCTGGTGGCCCGACTCCAGCGCCTCAGGAAGGCCGCAGACCAATTGGCCGATGAGCGTCTACCAGGGGTTGTGGAACGCATCAGCCACGGTGAGAAGGTGGACGTCGAGCGGGAGGCACCGCCACTGGACTTCGGTGACGACGAGATTGGGCAGGTGGGCAAAGCGTTCACTCGTCTCCAGCGGACGACGATCAGCACCGCCGCCGAGCAGGCCGAGCTTCGACAGAACGTCCGTGAAGTCTTTCTCAGCCTTGCCCGACGGACGCAGGCGCTCGTGCATCGTCAACACGGGCTCCTTTATGCGATGGAAAAGCGAGAGCACGACGCCGACGAGCTGGAAGACCTGTTCCGGGTCGACCACCTTGCTACCCGGATGCGCCGGATCGCCGAGAACCTCATCCTGCTGTCCGGCGGAACGCCTGGCCGGGTCTGGCGTCGGGACATCCTCTTGTTTGACGTGGCCCGGGCTGCGCTGCAGGAGGTGGAGGACTATCAGCGGGTGAAAGTCATACCGTTCGGACCGATCGGTGTGAAGGGTCGCGTGGCGAGAGACGTCACCCACCTGCTGGCTGAGCTGATCGAGAATGCCCTGTCGTTCTCACCCCCGCACACCGAGGTTGAGGTCAGGGGACAGCTCGTGGCGCGGGGCTTCGCGATCGAGGTCGAAGATCGAGGGCTGGGCATGGCAGATGATGACTTCTCTGCCGCCAACGACCAGATCGCCAGCACCAAGGCGTTCAGCTTGGACGATGTCAACAAGCTGGGGCTGTACGTCGTGAGCCATCTGGCCCGGAAGCACCAGCTGATGGTCCACCTCAAGAGGTCCGGGTACGGCGGCACCACCGCCGTGGTGTTGATCCCACTGGAGCTCATCACCACCGCCGACTCTGTCGGCACCGCGACGACCAACGCCAGCGTCTCGGCTGCCGCTGGCGACATCACAGGAACATTGGGAAGCCCTCGGCAGGCTTCCCCTCTGACGGGCGGAGCCGTTGCTGTGGAGGAGCCCCCTGCGCCACGTGCGCTCACCGCACCAACCGTAGGGCTCCCCGCCGTGCGAGAGGCCAGCACGCATCCGCCCCGATCTACCGACCCAGCAGCGGGGGCAGCGCCGTCGCCTTCCGACAACGCGGATCAGCCGCCCCCGACCTTCGACACCCGCACCACGGGTGGGCTGCCTGTTCGGGTACGGCAGCGCAGCATCGCTCCGCAGCTTCGCGACGGTTCCACCCGGACCGACGTACCTGCACGTGGCGACTCAACCAGGTCGCCCGACCAGATCCGCACCATGATGAGCTCGTACCAAAGTGGCACCCGCCGCGGCCGTCTCGACGCTGAGGGCCAATACGACCAGGACAACGAAGGTCCCGGCGACATGCCCGCATCGGCACCAGCCAGCACCGACGGGTAGAAAGAGGAACGAGACGTGCCACAACAGGTGCAGCAGACCGATCTGACGTGGTTACTCAATGACCTGGTGTCCCGAGTCGGGCAGGTTGAGCATGCCGTCGTCCTGTCCGTCGACGGGCTGCTCGTGGCGTCCTCGGCAGGGCTGGTCCGCGATGACGGCGAGCATCTTGCCGCGATAGCGTCATCGATTCAGAGCCTCGCGAAGGGCGCGGGTACCCGGTTCAACGGCGGCGCCGTCCGGCAGACCATCGTTGAGATGGAGTCGTCCTTCCTGTTCGTCACCGCTGCGGGGCGGGGCGCATGCCTGGCGGCCCTCGCTTCGGAAAGCGCAGACGTGGGTCTGGTTGCCTACGAGATGACCATGCTCGTCAGCCGTGCCGGCAAGTTCCTTGCCTCCCCGGCGCGGTCATCGTCGGAATCGCCCACCGACAAGTAGGGGCCGTCATGACCGCCGAACGAGATGCCCTGTGGGTCGACGACGATGCCGGGCCCGTGGTCCGGCCCTACGCTGTGACGCGAGGCCGAGCGAAGACGAGCGCCAACCTCAATCTGATCTCGCTGGTACGTGCTACGGGGGCGCCGCCGCCGCTCACGGTCGGTATCGCGCCGGAGCACATAAGCATCATCAGCCTCTGCCAGCAACGACCGCTCGCAATGGCGGAGGTCGCCGCGCACCTCGAGCTTCCGCTCGGGAGCGTCCGCGTTCTCCTTGGTGACCTGCTCGAACAGAGGTTGGTGCAGGTCACGGAGCCAACCTCCCACGCCACCCTTCCCGACGACACCCTTTTCGAGGCACTGATCAATGGACTACGCGAACTCTGACGGCGACGGCGCGGACGGGCTACGCACCCTTCCGGCCGCTATCAAGATCCTTATCGCTGGTGGCTTCGGAGTAGGCAAGACCACCCTCGTCGGCTCGGTGAGCGAAACGAAGCCCCTCCGCACGGAGGAGGTGATTTCCGAGCACAGCATCGGCGTCGACGACCTGGTCGGCGTCGAGGACAAATCGATGACAACGGTGGCCATGGACTTCGGCCGGATCACCTTCGGCGACGATCTGGTGCTCTACCTGTTCGGCACGCCCGGGCAGAACCGGTTCTGGTTCGTGTGGGACGAACTGGCACTGGGAGCCCTCGGAGCGGTCGTCCTCGCAGACACCCGCCGGCTAGCGGACTGCTTCCCGTCGGTCGACTACTTCGAGGGGCGAGGACTGCCGTTCATCGTCGCCGTCAACTGCTTCGCTGGCACCCGTCAGTTCAGCCTTGAGGAGGTGCAACTGGCCCTCAACCTGGACCCGGACGTGCCCGTGATGATGTGTGACGCCAGGGACCGCGAATCAAGCAAGGATGTCCTCATCACGTTGTTTGAGCACGTGAAAAAGGGTGGCGCGGCGCGAGGGTGACAAGAACTGCTGCCGGAAGCAGTCGGCGGGCACCGAAGAGGGCCCCGAGCTGCAGGATCGCCGGGTGACGGCAATGATCCCTCTCGGATTCGAGCCGCGCCTCGGCCAGGATGTCCTCGGCCTGGGTTACCCGGCGAACGACGTCAATGCCGGTGCAGGGTGTTTCACTGACGAACAGACCTTCCGCCGGCTTTCTGAGGAGTCCGGCAGCGGCTGGCAACTGACGCTCCTGGAGGATCTGGCCTGGATGCGCGACGGACCCACCGTCATACCGCGCGCCGAGGTGGACGGTTCTTCCGGAGACGACGGTGACGAGAACGTTCTTGTCGCGTTTCCCTCCGGGGAGGGCGACGGGACATACCGGACCTGGGTCGGTCGCACTCGGGGCGGAGAGATCACTGACCGACTTCCTCTTACACGACGCATAGGCTCCTCGCAGGGCGGCCGAGCGTCGGCTCGATGTGCCATGTGTGCGGTGCTGGGTGAACCCCGCCCTCGTTCACTTCCGCCGTTTCGCTGTCGTGGCGGCACGGACGAGGACGAGGCTCTGCCGGAGCGTCTCGGTGATCAACCCAGTCGATCCAGCTTCTCGCGAGCGGTGGTGTCCGGCCGAGGGGTGAGGACGACGAGGCGCAGGTCCGTGTTCTGGGTGGTCAGGACGTTCGCGTCGAGCGGGATGGCGCCCACGTCCGGGTGTACGGCGGTCTTGTGCGCGCTCTCGTGATTGGCCACCGCGCGAAGGGCCCAGAGACGGCGGAACCTGTCGTTGCCGGCCATGCGTGAGATCAGCGCCCCTACGTCGGGGTCGTTGGGATAGCGGGCGCTGGTGGCGCGCAGGTCGGCCACCAACGACTGCTCGAAGTAGGCGCGCTCGGTGTCGGTCTGGCGGACACGGGGGTTTCGGGTTTCGAACTGGACGATCAGGGCGTTGCGATCGTCGGCGGTGGCGCCCGAGGGGTCGCCGAAGACGGCCGCGAACAACCGGTTCCAGTGCAGCAGCCGCCAGACGGCGTCGTAGACGGCCACCGGGGTGTCGCCGAGGTGGTCGATGACGCGGTGCAGGCTGCTGGGGATCAGGTGGGGTATCCGGCCCGGGTCCGCGGCGAAGCCGGCCAGGCGCATCAGGTGCGCCTCCTCGTCGTCGGAGAGTCGTAACGCGCGGGCCAGGGAGGTGCACACCTGCGCCGACGGTGTGGCGGCGCGACCCTGTTCGAGGCGTGCCACGTACTCGGGGGAGATGCCGGCCAGCGCTGCCAGTTCGCCGCGTCGTAGTCCGACGACGCGGCGAGGCGACACGCTCGTGAGACCGACCACTGCCGGGTCCGTGCGATCCCGCCAGGCCCGCAGCGCCGCTCCGAGGTCATTCATGAACCACATGATCCGCCATCGGCGTCGGGAGCTGGGTGGTACCAGAGGTACGCGGAAGAACTGTGCCTTCCACAGTGGTGGCTCCGCCTTGAGGATGGGGATCATGAGCAGAGTGACCAGGATGCATCACATCGGAGTGCCGGTCAGCGATCTGGCGCGGTCGGTGCGGTGGTACGAGGACGTCCTCGGCATCGCGCCGAACGGCGTGACGTTCTCGGCGACGAACCCGGCGATCGGTGCGGTTGTCGAGGTGGAAAACGCGTCGATGCGGGCGTCGTTCGCGCTGGCCGGTGACAACGTCCTCCTGGAACTCATCCAGTACGACAGCCCGCAGCCGAGGCCCTTCACCGGGCGCAACTGCGACGTCGGGGTGATGCACCTGTGTTTCGAGGTCGACGACCTCGATGCGGCGCACCGCGACCTGGTGGAGCGGGGCGTGCACGTCAACGCCGAGCCGGTCGTGCTCCAGGACGGCGACGGCGTCGAAGCGGGCACGCTGGCCGGGACGAAGATCCTCTATCTCCGCGACCCCGACGGGATCCAGCTGGAACTGTTCCAGCTGCCGTCCTAGGCTGCGGATATCATCGGTCGGGCCGGACAGATGGAGGGGAGTGGGCACCGTTACCCGCCATCGGCTCGCTACCAGGCCAGGGGCGTTCGTCGCTCGCGAGACGGAGTTGGGCGAGATCGCCGCGGTGACGGCACCCGCGGCGCTGGGCCGTGGCAGAGCGATGCTCGTTGTCGGTGACGCGGGGATCGGCAAGTCGACGCTCATCGGTGAGGCCGCTTCACGGCTGGACGGATGGCAGGTGCTGCGCGCCGGTGGTATCGAGTTCGAGAGCGAACTGCCCTTCTCGGCCCTGCACCAGCTGTGCGCGCCCGTGCTCGACCACAGCGCCGGACTCCCCGCGCCGCAGCGGAACGCGCTCGCCACGGTCTTCGGGCTGCACACCGGGGTCACTCCGACCCCGATGCTGGTCGGCCTGGCCGTCCTGGGCCTGCTGAGTGCCGTAGGCCGGCGCCGGCCCGTGTTCTGCGCGGTCGACGACGTGCAGTGGATCGACGCCGGCTCGCGGCAGGTGCTGGCGTTCGTCGCGGCACGCGTGGCGGCGGAGCGGGTCGCCATGGTCTTTGTCGCCCGCGACGCCACCTCGGTGTCGGAGTTCGGTCGCCTACCCGTTCTCACTCTCACCGGGCTCCCCGACTCGGAGGCTCTCACCCTGCTGCGGTACCGGACACCGTTGGGCCACGAGGCAGCGATCGTGCAACGGATTCTCGCCGAAGCGGCCGGTAACCCTCTCGCCCTGGTGGAGTTCGCCCGCGACGCTGGACCGTTCGGACTACCCGGGGCAGCCGGGTACGGCGCCGTGGAGCATCGGTTCGTGAGTCGATTCCTGCGGCTGCCGGCACCCGCGCGTTCGGTTCTGGCGCTGGCCGCAGCGGAGCCGACAGGCGACCTCGTACTGCTGCGGCGCGCCATGGCGATCCAGGGGCTGGACGCCGCAGACCTGACCGTGGCCGAGGACAGCGGCCTGTTGGTGACCGGCCCCCGGGTGCACTTCCGGCATCCGTTGGCGCGCTCCGCGGTGTACCGGTCGACCGGGGCCGGGACGCTACGGCAGGCACACGCGGCGCTCGCCGCCGTTACGGACGTCGACGCCGATCCCGACCGCCGCGCCTGGCACCGGGCGAACGCGATCACCGGGCCGGACGAGGAGACCGCAGCCGAACTGGAACGTTCGGCCGGACGGGCACAACGCCGCGGCGGCCTTGCGGCCGTGGCCGCGTTCCTCGAACGCGCGGCCCGGCTGACACCGGACCGGTCACGGCAGGCACGCCGCCTGTTGGACGCGGCCCGGGCACGGTTGAGTTCGGGCGCGCCTTCGGCGGCCCGGGAACTCGTGGAGGAGGCCGAGCGTCTCCAGCCGGACCTGGCCGACCGCCGGGCTGCGCGACTGCTGCGCGCGACGATCGACTATCACGTGGCGCGCAGCATCCCGGCGACGATCGCCCTCGTCGACGCGGCCGACGACATGGCACCCGATGAGGTCCGCGAGACCTACCTGGAAGCCTTCGCGTCGCTCATGTTCAGCGTCGACGAGCCCGGGAGGCTACGGCGGCTCGCCCGGCACATCCGGGAACGGGTACCGCAGCGTCAGCCGCCACGTCCGGTCGATCTGCTGTTGCAGGCGTTGGTCGAGCAGAACCTCCGCCCGGTGGACGAGGCGATCCCCCTGATGCGCCGCACTGTCGACGCCTTCCGGGAGCACGCCCGCACGCCCGACGCGGATCCGTGGTGGATGGAACGCGCCTGCGTGTTGAGCGTCGACCTCGGCGATAGCGACGCCATGGAGGAGATCGTCGACCGTCAGGTGGAACTCGCCCGGGCGCAGGGCGCGTACGCGATCCTTCCCCACGCGCTGCGTTTCCAGGCGGTCGCCCGAACGATCGTGGGCCGCTTCGCCGACGCGCACGTCTGCATCACCGAGGCGCGTGCGGTCGACGAGGCCGCGGGGACGTCCAACCTCGTCGGGTCCGACCTGATGCTCGCCGCGTGGAGCGGAGACACCGACCGGTTCCGGGAGATCCGGGAAAGGCTGCGCGGCTGGGTCGGGGTGAAACCCACCGCGATGCACTACGCGAACGCCGTGCTGTGCAACGGCAGCGGCGACCACGAGGCTGCGCTGAACGCGTTGCTGCTCGTGCGGGACCAGCACCGGCGCGGTTCGTACGCCGTCACCGCCTTCCACCACGAGCTGGTCGAATCCGCCGCGTACGTCGGGCGCCCCGAAGAGGCCAGGGATTCGGCCGAGTGGATCGGAGATGTCGCACGGGTCAACCCGAACGCATGGACCACGGGTGCGCATCTGTTGGCGTGTGCGTTGCTGGACCCGGGGCTCGGCGCACAGGACCACTACCGCGAGGCGATCAGCCGGTTTGCCGGGAGCAGGATGCGGGTCCACTACGCGCGTGCCCGCCTGCTTTACGGGGAGTGGCTGCGACGGGTCGGCCGCCGGACCGAGGCACGGGTGGAGCTGCGCGCCGCACACGATCTGCTCTCCACCATCGGCGCGCGCGGTTTCGCCGCCCGCGCCGCCCGCGAACTGGACGCCATCGGCGAGCCGACCCTGACCGATGACGGCGATCCGCTCGCAGGGCTGACCGCGCGGGAGCTACTCGTCGCCCGCAAGGTCGCCTCCGGTGCAGGCACCAAGGAGGTCGCCGCGCTGCTGTTCGTCAGCCCGCGAACCATCGACGCCCACCTGCGTAACCTCTATCGCAAACTGGGCATCACCTCACGCCGGCAGCTGCGCGAACTCCTCCGCTGACGGAGCCGGGGCGATCGAGCGACGAAGGGCCCCGCCGGTGAGAAACCGGCGGGGCCTTGAGTCGCGTCAGCGCCGGGACCGCTCACACTCCCGTTCGGCCAGCGTCTTCAGCTCCGTCACCCACGTCTCCAGACCCTCGCCGAGAGCCGCGGTGGAGAATTCGACGTCCTGCTCCACCTGGTCACCGCGCCACGTCTCCTCGGTACGCACGAGAACCCGACCGTCGACCTCGGTGAACGTCCACACGTGAACGCCCTCGTCGATGCGCAGCCCCGCACCGATCGCCGGGCCGTCCCACCGAAGGCACCTCTGGTGCTGAAGCTGCCGGACAGTGGACGTGACGACGAGGGTCGTGGCGGGATTCAACGCGGTCTCGGGTACCGGCGTCGTCCATCGGAACGACGAGCCGGGACGCAGTGGGCCACGATCGAGCCGCTTGCTGGAGAGGACCGGCTTCTGCCACGACGGCCAGCGTTCCACGTCGGTCTGGATCTTCCAGATGGTCCGTAGCGGAGCGTCGATCGTCGTCTCCGTTCGGTAGCGAATCTTCGCCGCGGTGTCGACGGTCTCTCCCGCACATCGCACCGTCGCGCGGTCGGAGCCGCCATCGCGTCTGGCCTCCGCCCGAGCCGGTGCACCTGCGACGCCCACGAGGCCGGCGACGGCCACTGCCGTCGCGACGGCGACCATACGGTTCTTCATGAGGCGGCCACCGCCTCGGCGGTGCGCTTGAGTCGGTCCAGCCACCTGACGAGGGTCGTGTCGAGGCCCACCTGGAACATGGCAGGGTCGGCATTGACAGGCGGGCCGGCGAAGGACTCCTCGGTCGATACCTCCACACCGTCGCCGGCCGGAGTGAGCGCCCAGACGTGGACGCCGAGGACGCTGTCCGGTCCGTCACCGTAGCCCCGCCACACGAGGCGCTCCTGCGGCCGTACCTGAAGAATCGTCGACTCGATCTCCATGCCCGCGGCGGACCAGCGGAACACGGAGCCCGCCGCGAGCGGACCGGGTGTCTCCACACGTGCGTACGGGATCTCTGGCAGCCAGGTCGTCCATGCGTCGATGTCCGTGAGGATCCGCCACACGGTGTCCGCCGACGCGGTCACCGTGACGCTGTGGCGGCTGACCACCGGGGCCGACACGTCAATGCCGGCCTCGTCGGCGTCCGTCATGTTCTCCATCCTGAAGCCCCTCTGCGGTCACTGACGATCGGATCGCCGGGCGTGAGCGAGCCGCTGGATCCACGCCCGGCAGAAGCGATCGTGCCAAGACGGCAACCGCCGCACATCGGCAAGAATTACCTAGCTCGCGGTACGTGGGCGAGAAGGGTGACGCTGACAGCCCGTCACACCGACGCTCGCCAGCCGGTTGGACGACCACGCACGAGTCTGCGGCGCTGTCGTACCGACCGACGCGCTGCGCGCCACCCATCACCATCGCCGCCCCCGATTGGGGGCATCCGGTCGGGGCGTTTCGCGTACCCGCTTCCAGCGAGCGGTGCCGCCGAGTCGATGGCATCATGCCCTGAATCACGATGTTCATCGATCGAGGGGGCGACGGTGCACGGAGCAGGAAACTCGGCGACCCGATGGTGTGTGCGACAGCTCACCGTCGGCGTGGTCGGCACGTTGGCAGTCCTGGTCGCCGCTCCGGCGCCCGCGCGGGCGGCCACGTGGTCCCCGGTCCAGGTCGTGTCGGAGGCCGGTTGGAGCGGGCAGGACCAGCCCTTCGTCGCGGTCGATCGGCAGGGTGACTCGCTGTTCGCCTGGGCTGGCTGCGACAGCAACGCGAGCGGCTGCTACGACCAGGTGAAGGCCCAGACCGCGTCGGTCGACGGTGAGCTGGGGCCGGTCCAGACGCTCTCGCCGCTCGGTGCGTCCGCGTCCTGGCCCAAGGTCGCATCCGACGACGACGGCGATTCCGCTCTGGTGTGGACACAGGACGGTCTCGTGGCAGGCCGCCGCGTGTCCGCCACCGGCGAACTGGGTCCGCTGCAGATGATCACGACGTGGCACGGGGTCAGTCCGGCCATCGCGGTGGACCCCTCGGGGCTGGCGCTGGTCGCCTGGACGGAGATCCGCGACGGCGCGTACACGACGAAGGCCCGCTATTTCGGCACGGACAGCTCACTCGGTCCGGAGTTGACCCTCGGCGTTGGTGCGGACCAGCCGGTCGTGGCCGTCGACAGGGCCGGGACCGCGCTCGTCGCCTGGACGGAGAGCTACGAACGGGTCGTCGCGCGCCGGGTGCGCCCGGAGGGGGTCTCCGCCCTGCGCGCCATCGCCGGGCAGGGCACCGACATCAGGTACGCCAGCGTCTCGATGGCCATGGACCGGGACGGGGACGCGGTGATCAGCTACCGGTGGGTGAGGGCGGGTGAGCCGCCTCGCCTGCGTGTGCGGCACTACAGCCACACCGACACGTTGGGCAGCGCCATCAGCGTGTCGCCCGCCGGCCACGAGCTGAGCCTCTTCGACGAACTCGCCGGCGACCTCGATGGTGACGCGGTGTTGACCTGGGGCCGCTGGACTTCCGACGGCACACAGGTCTTCGCACGCTCGATCTCCAGCACCGGCGCCCTCGGCACGGTCACCAGGCTCGGCGCCGGCGACTGGCCGAAGGTCACTCTGGACGACGACGGTGATGGCCTCGTCACCTGGCAGGCGCCCAGCCCGGACTTCTCGACCAGCCGAGTGCACGCGAGAACGATCGGGCCGGACAGTGTGTTCGGGGCCGCTGAGATCCTCGCCCCCGACGGCCGCTACGCCCAGCCGGCGTCCAGCCCGACGGGCCGATTCTCGGTGATCTGGCAGAAGGGGTCCTACCCGAGCGACATCCGGGCGCGCTTCGGTGGGCAGGCGGACTGACCCGGCACCTTGGGAGGAACAGCCCAAACGGAGAACGCCCTGGCAGGGATCATCCCCGCCAGGGCGCTTCGCAGGGGTGACGCCGAAGGTGGTCCGCCCGGCGGACCAGTCGACCCCCGCACAGAATTCGTTACCCAGCGGGCGGTGCGCGGTGATACACAACCGAGGTGCGAAACATCGTCGAGTTCCCCGAGGTCCTACGGCTGATTGAAGACCGCTCGGCCGCGTTCCGCGCCGCGATCGCGTCCGCTGCCGACCTTGACGTCCAGGTCCCGACATGCCCGGACTGGACGCTGCGCGAACTGGCGCAGCACCTCGGCGACGGTCGCCGCCGCCAAGCCGCCATCATCGCGGCGGGGCCGGGCGCTGAGCCCCCGGCCAAGACGGACCCGAAGGGCGCCCCGACCGCGCCCCGCGACCGTGAAGCCCTAGATGCCTGGCTCGCCGAGTCGACCGAGCTCATGCTCGACGTGATGCGCGAGGCCGGCCCGGACCGCGGCTGCTGGACCTGGTGGGGCCGCTCGCAGGCCCCGCAGACCAGCGGAGCCCTGGCCCGGCACCAGATCCAGGAGATCGCCGTCCACACCTACGACGTCCAGCTCACCCAGGGGGCCGCCCAGCCGCTGCCGACGGACGTCGCGGTCGAGGGCGTCGAC
Organism: Micromonospora sp. NPDC002411; assembly: GCF_053592955.1. Classification (NCBI taxonomy): domain Bacteria; kingdom Bacillati; phylum Actinomycetota; class Actinomycetes; order Micromonosporales; family Micromonosporaceae; genus Micromonospora; species Micromonospora sp. NPDC002411. The sequence goes on from NZ_JBSFBM010000069.1 coordinate 21,572, forward strand.
GAGTTCCTGACGACCGTCGCGGCGACGACCGTCCCCTGGCCGTTCACGCCGGCGACCATCGACCTGCACACGACCGAGGGCCCTTCCTGGCGTCTGACCCTCAACGCCGACGGCGTCCGCTGCGACGACCTCGCCGCCGACGCGGAGCCGGGCGACCTGGCGATGCGAGGCGCAGCAAGCGAGCTGGTCCTCTACTTCTACGCGCGGGTCCCGCTCGACGACCTGGAGACCACCGGCGACACCGAGCCGATGGAGCGGCTCGCAGACTGGGACCCGAACGTGTAACCGCAGGAGCAGATCAGCGCCGACCTGCTGTGGCTGTGGTTTGTACGAACGTCGCGACGGTACGGAGAACGTCAGCACCTTGCGTCTGCTTGACAACTGCGCAGCCTCTATCCGGCTCGATCACGGCTGGCGCGGCGGTCGGATTCCTCGCCGGACGAGGCGATCGAGATAGTCGAGCAGCTTCACCTCGCTGCGAACCAGCCTCTCACGCTCGGGCATCGGCAGATCGGCGAGCGGGTCCCAAAGGTCT
>NZ_JBSFBM010000070.1:0-22036 GCF_053592955.1 Micromonospora sp. NPDC002411
CGCGCACCCCCCCCCCCACGCCCGGTCGGACGGCTGTCGATCGGGTCAGGAGACGGTCGGCACCCCGTTCGCCGGCGGCGCTGCCGGCGTGGCGGTGTACTCGTTGACCGCCCCGTCCGCCTCGTCGGTCTCGTACGCCGGCCCGAAGTAGGTCTGCACTCCCCCGCTCACCCGGCTCAGCCGCTGACCGCCGTAGCCGCTGTGGTCCTTCTCGGAGAAGCGCAGCGGCACCAGGCCGGGGCCCTGGAAGCCGCCCTTCTGCACGGCCTGGATCACCTTCTCGCGGGTGAGGTTCTTGCCGGCGGCGAGCAACGTCTGCACGAAGAGGTAGCCGACCGACATGCCGTAGACGGTGTTGCCGTCGAACGGGGCGTCCCCGTTGTGCTCCTTGTTCACCTTCGTGAAGAGCTGGATCCACGGGTTTGCCGTGTCGTTCTGCATCGGCAGGTAGTTGGTGCCGACCATGCCCTCCAGCAGCGGTGCGGCGGCGCCGAGCTGCTTGGCCAGGGTCGGGTGGTCGGCGCCGACGTTGGAGACCAGCCACTGTGGCTTGAAGCCCAGCCGGGCCGCGGTCCCGACGGAGAGCGCGGTGAAGCCCGGCACCGTGGCGAGCACAACGACCTGGCATCCGGCCGCCTTGAACGCGCCGATCTGCGGCGCGACGTTGGTGTTGCTGGTGACGTACGTCTGCTTCACCGCCACGGCACCGGCGCCGAGTACCTTCTCCACACCGGCCAGGCTGTCCCGGCCGAAGTCGTCGTCCTGGCCGAGGAAGCACACCTTCTGCCCCGCCAGGTTCGCCTTCGCGTAGTTGGCGAGGATCTTGCCCTCGACGGTGTAGTCCGGGTTGAACCCGAACGTGCCGGGATACTTGTCCGGCTGGTCCCAGCTGCGGCTGCCGGAGGCGACGAACAGGTCGGGCACCCGGTTGCTCTTCAGGAAGTCGAGCACGCCGGTGTGCGTCGGCGTCCCGAGGCCGTTGAGGATGGCGAAGACCTTGTCCTGCAGGACGAGCTGACGGACCACCTGCTGGGTGTTCGCCGGGTTGTAGCCGTCGTCCATGATCTTGTAGGTGATCTTCCGGCCGTGCACACCGCCGTTGGCGTTGACGTAGTCGAAGTACGCCTTCGTCGCCGGGGCGATCTTCGAGTAGCCGGCCGAGGCCGGACCGGTGAGCGGCATGTGGGTGCCGACGACGACCTCGGTGTCGGTGACGCCCGGCACCGACGCCCCGCCGGGACCGGAGCCGTCGTCACCGCTGCAACCAGCGGCGGCGGCCAACAGGGCGATGGTGCTGGCGATCGCGAGACCACGTTGTGCCAAACGGTGCATGGAGAACACCGACCTTTCTCGGTCCGGTTTGCGGGAACGGTGTGGGTGGTGGGGACGCCTGGCCGGGGCCGGGCTCAGAACAGCTCAGGAACGCCGGGCCCGCAGGCGCCGACCAAGACGGGACAGCAGTCCCTGCACGCCGCCGGGAGCGGCGATCATGACGACGATCAGGGTGAGGCCGAAGATCGCCAGCGGGAGGTTGCCCTCCAGCCGCTGCGCCACAGCGGGCGAGAGCGTGAGCATCTCCGTCACGGAGTGGGTGAGGTCGGGCAGGGCGACCAGCAGGACGGCCCCCCACAACGCGCCGGTGAGACGGCCGAGACCACCGATCACCACGGCCATCAACAGGAACAGCGACAGGGTCAGCGAGAACGCCCCCGGGGAGACGCTCTGCGCGAGGACCGCCAGCAACGCGCCGCCGAGCCCGGCGGTGGCGGCACTGACCACGAACGCGAGGACCTGGGTGCGGGCCACGTGGATGCCGGCGAGACGGGCCGCAACCTCGTCGTCCCGGACCGCCCGGAAGGTCCGCCCGTACCGACTGCGGATGAGGTTGGCCAGCAACAGCAGGGCGAGCAGGGTCGCCGCCCCGGTCAGCCAGAGCTGCCACCGCTCGTAGGGGAAGTACGGGCCGAGCGCCAACGGTGGCGGCTCCACCGGCACGGACAGCCCCTGCTCCCCGTTGAACACGCCGTCGAAGGTCACCGCCAGCGCCGGCACGACGATGGCCACCGCGAGGGTCACCCCGGCCAGGTAGGGGCCCCGCAGGCGGGCCGCGGCCGCACCCACCACCGCGCCGACCGCGACAGTGCTGACGATCGCCGCGACCAGCGAGAGCGGCAACAGCCAGCCGCCGGTCATCCCCCGGTCGGCGAACGCGTTCTGACACAGAGCCACCGTGTACGCGCCGGTGGCCATCAACGCCCCGTGCCCGAGAGACAGTTGACCGTTGAGGCCGGTGAGGACGGTCAGCCCAGCGGTCGCGCAGAGGTAGGCCGCCACTGTGGCGAGCTGGAAGTTCCGGAACGGCTCGACGGCGTAGCTGACCCCCACCAGCACCAACCCGACGGCGAGGACCACCGCGAGGTGGCGCAGCAGGGTCGAGCCGCGTCGCCGGTCGACGGGTCGGTCGGTGGCGTCGTCCGGCCGCTGCTTCGGCGGCACTGCCGCCTTCGTGGCGCTCACACCCGCCTCGCCGCGACCGGGGCGAACAACCCGCCGGGCCGGACCAACAGCACCGCCAGCAGCAGGACCAGCACCGCGAGTGGCGTGAGGTCGCTGCCGGCGTAGCCGCTCACGTACGAGAGCAGCAGACCCACCACCAGACCGCCGACCACAGCGCCCGGCGGGCTGTCCAGCCCGCCCACCACCGCTGCCGTGAACGCGGAGACGAACACCAGGTCCATCGCGTGCGGGTGCAGGCCCAGCTCGGTCGGGATGACCAGCATGGCGGCCAGCGCGCCCACCCCGGACGCCAGCGCCCAACCGAGGGTCAACATGCCACCGACGTTGACGCCGAGCAGCCGGGACACCTCGGGCGCGAAGGCCGCCGCGCGCATCCGCAACCCCACCGGGGTACGCGCGAACATCCACGCGAGGCCGCTGACCACCACCCCGATCGTGGCGAAGACGAACAGGTCGTACGGCGACAGCACGGCGACACCGCCCACGCTGAGGGCGGCCCTACTGAACGGCGCCTCGGCGGGACGGAACTCGTTGCCGTACACCATGCCCAGCACGGCCTGGATCAACAGCACCAGCCCGAGCGCGACGATCACCGGGTTGAGCGGTGAGGCATGGTCGACGTGCCGCATCACGACGCGGTCCACCAACGCACCGAGCAGCAGGCCGGCGACGATCGCGACCACGAAGCCCAGCCAGTAGGAGCCGGTGGCGGCGGCGACGGAGTACGCGACGTACGCGGCGGCGACGGCCATCGCGCCCTGGGCGAAGTTGACGACCCGCGCCGCCCGCCAGATGAGCACCAGGGCCAGCGCGAACGCGGCGTACACCGCGCCCCGGGACAGGCCGTCGACGGTGAGGAAGACGAAGCGGTCCAACAGTCCTCCCTCCGGGGGACGAGGTGGTGGTCAGAAACCGAGGTACGCGTGGCGCAGGTCGACGTCGTCGCGCAGCTTCGCCGCCGGGGCGGCGATCACCACCCGGCCGAGGGACATCACGATCCCCTGGTCGGCGACGGCGAGTGCGCTGCGGACGTTCTGCTCGACCAGCAACACGGTCAGGCCGGTGCGGTCGCGGAGCTGGCGGAGCAGGGCCATGGTCCGGGCGACCACCCGTGGTGCCAGGCCGAGCGACGGCTCGTCGAGCAACAGCAGACGGGGTCGGCCGACCAGGGCCCGACCGAGGGCGAGCATCTGCCGCTCACCGCCGGAGAGCTGGTGGCCGAGGTGCCGGCGGCGACGGGCCAGAGGTTCGAAAAGCTCGTAGACCTCATCGAGGGCCCGACCGGCGTCGGCCCGGTCGCGCCGCCACAGCCCGCCGAGCCGCAGGTTCTCGTCGACGGTCAACTCGCTGATCACACCCCGGCCCTCCGGCACGTGCGCCATGCCGCGGCGGACGAGCTGCTCCACCGGCGTACCCCGCAGGTCCTCCCCGGCCAGGACGACCTGGCCGGCGGCCGGACGGATCATGCCGGAGAGCGCACGGAGCAGGGTCGTCTTTCCGGCGCCGTTGGCGCCCACGACCGCGGCGATCGTGCCCGCCGGAACGGTGAGGTCGACGGCCTGCAACACGGGCGCGGCGCCGTAGCCGGCCACCAGTCCACGCACGACGAGCAGATCGGTGCCGGTCATGGGGTGACCTCCTCGACGGTGGCGCCCAGGTAGGCGTCGGTGACCGCCGGGTCGTCGCGGACCTCGTCCGGGGTGCCGGCGGCGATCACCCGGCCGAAGTCGAGCACCACCAGCTCGTCGCAGACCGCCATCACCAGGTCCATGTGGTGCTCGACGAGCAGCACCGCGCAGGGATCGTCGTCCCGCCGGGGAAGCTGGCGGATCAGCTCCGCCAGCTCGGCGATGTCGTCGGCGCCGAGGCCACCCGCGGGCTCGTCGAGCAGGAGCAGCCGGGGCCGGGCGGCGAGCGCGCGGGCCAGGGCGACCCGCTGGCGTACCGCGAAGGGCAGTGTTGTCGGTGCGGCCTCGGCGTGCGCGGCGATGCCGAGACCGTCGAGGAGGTCCAGGGCGTGCTGGCGCAGCCGGCGCTCGTCACGGTCGCTGGCCGGCAGCCCGAGCAGCGCCGGGACGAAACCCGCCCGGGCGGTGTGCGAGGCGCCGGTCATCACGTTCTCCAGCACACTCAGACCGGCGAAGAGCCCGGTGCCCTGGAGGGTGCGGGCGATGCCGAGCCGGGTCAGCCGGTGTGGCCGCGGGCGTAGCGGCCGACCATCGAGGGTGAGCGAACCCGTCTCCGGCGCGACGAAGCCGCAGATCACGTTGAACAGCGTGGTCTTGCCCGCGCCGTTGGGCCCGATCACGCCCACCACCCGGTTGGGTGGCACCCGCAGCGAGACGTCGTCGAGGGCGGTGAGGCCGCCGAAACGGACGCCGATGTGGTGCAGTTCGAGGCCGCGCTCCATCACCCATCCCTCTGTCGTGGCGGGTGTTTATTTACACTCGCAGTGTACGTTTCTCGGGTATCGCGTCAAGACCTTCAATGCCCCGACCACGCAGACGGGGCGGTCGCCGTCGGCGACCGCCCCGGGACCACGATCAGGCGCTGGGACAGGTGTTGCGGTACTCCTGGATGGCCGAGCCGCTCGGGCCCGGGCAGAGGAACTGCTCGTAGCGGGTGTCGTCGTCGACGAAGCGCTTCAGCCAGGCCACCATCTGCCGGGCGGTGGGGGTGTTCGTCGTCTGCGGGAAGAAGTGGCTCGCCCCGTTCAGCTCCAGGTACGCCTTCTCGGCGGAGGCCGGGATGCTGTTGTAGAACGGCACCGAGTGCGACGAGACGGGCGCGACGCTGTCGCTCTCGCCACCGATGATCAGTGTGGGAACCCGCAGCTCGGACCAGCTCTTGTCCAGGTTCCACGGGGCCAGCGGCACCGCTGCCTGCAACGACGGCCGGGACGAGGCCGCCTCCAGACTGCCCCCACCGCCCATGGAGTGACCCGCGACCGCGAGCCGGCTGCTGTCGATCCGACTGCGCACCGAGCTGCGCTGGGTGAGGTAGTCCAGCGCGGCGAGCAGCTGCCGGCCCCGGCTGTCCGGCTGGTCGAGTCGGGTGTTGGTCTCGATGCCGATCACCACGAACCCGTGCGAGGCGATCCGCGGCCCGAGCCAGCTGATGCTGGACCAGGCGGCGGTGTAGCCGGGCGAGATGGCGATGGCGCCGAAGGTGCCCTCGCTGGTGCTGGTCGGGTAGTAGATGACGCCGCCGCCGAAGCCGGTGACGCTGAGCGAGGACACGCTCTGCGACGCCGTGGCGAAGGGTCCGCGACTGGCTTCCAGGATGGCGGTGGTCGGAGCGGGGCCCCGCTCGTACGGGCCGGCCGCCTGGGCGGCGCCGGTCGATCCGGCCAGGGCGCCGCCGGCGGCCAGGACGGCTGCGAGGGCGAGCCGGGTGGCCCGGGCTGCGACGGAACGGGGACGGGTGGTGGTTGGTGAGGACACGTCGGGCACTCCCTAGAGTCGAGGGATATCGACGTGTGTCAGTTTTGGCCGCTCGGCCGGTCGCCCGCATCGGCAGAATCACCAGTCCTGGCGGCATTTGCCGTGATCAGTCGTGTTTCGGCACCCTGACCAGGGGTAGCAGGGCAGGCGCCTGCCCGTACACGCGCCATCGAGAGGTTCGCCCAGTGGATTCCAGCAAGCCCGCCGAGGCGGTCAAGAACGCCGTGAAGACCGCCTCAGGAAAGATCGCCGACGCTCTGACCCCCGATGTCCCGGGTGCGCCGGGAAGCGCGCCACCAACCGTCGAGGAACCGACGACGCCGCACGACCCGCTGCCGCCGAAGCCGGAGCAGGGGGCACCGCAGACGCGGACGCCGACCGGCGCCGAGACCGGTGCGCCGCCCACCGCGAAGGGTCAGCAGGGCGCGTACCTCACGACCGCCAACGGCGCACGACTGCGCGACACGGACCACTCGCTCAAGGCCGGACCGCGTGGCCCGGTGCTGCTCCAGGACCACCACCTGCGCGAGAAGATCACGCACTTCGACCACGAACGCATTCCCGAGCGGGTCGTGCACGCGCGGGGCGCCGGTGCGCACGGTGTGTTCACCGCGTACGGCACCGGCGAGGCGGTCACCCGGGCCGGCTTCCTGAAGAAGGGGCGGGAGACCGAGGTCTTCGTGCGCTTCTCCACAGTGCTCGGTTCTCGCGGCTCGGCCGACACGGTCCGCGACACCCGCGGGTTCGCGACGAAGTTCTACACCGACGAGGGCACCTTCGACCTGGTCGGCAACAACATGCCGGTGTTCTTCATCCAGGACGCCATCAAGTTCCCCGACATCATCCACGCCGGCAAGCCGCACCCGGACCGGGAGATCCCGCAGGCGCAGAGCGCCCACGACACCTTCTGGGACTTCGTGTCGCTGCACACCGAGGCGCAACACCACGCGCTGTGGAACATGTCCGACCGGGGCATCCCGCGCTCCTACCGGACGATGGAGGGCTTCGGCGTGCACACCTTCCGCCTCGTCAACGAGGCCGGGGAGACGGTGCTGGCCAAGTTCCACTGGAAGCCGAAGTTGGGCGTGCACTCCCTCACCTGGGAGGAGGCCCAGATGTTGAGCGGGATGGACCCGGACTTCCACCGTCGGGACCTCTACGACGCCATCGAGGCCGGCGCGTACCCGGAGTGGGAGCTCGGCATCCAGGTCTTCCCCGACACTCCCGAGGAGACCTTCGCCGGCATCGACCTGCTCGATCCGACGAAGATCGTGCCGGAGGAGTTGGCCGAGGTGCAGCCCATCGGCAAGCTGGTCCTCAACCGGACGCCGACGAACTTCTTCGCCGAGACCGAGCAGGTGGCCTTCCACCTGGGTCACCTCCCGCCGGGCATCGACGTCACGAACGACCCGCTGTTGCAGGGCCGGCTCTTCTCGTACGTCGACACGCAGCTCACCCGTCTGGGCGGGCCGAACTTCTCGCAGATCCCGATCAACCGCCCGCACGCGGCGGTGAACGACATGCTGCGCGACGGGTTCCACCAGCACGCCGTGCACGCGGGCGTCGCGCCGTACCGACCCAACTCGCTCGACGGTGGCAACCCCTTCCCCGCCGGCGACGCCGAGCAGGCGTTCGTCGACGTGCCGGTCACCGTCGCGCAGGCGCCCAAGGTGCGGGCGAACCCGGCCTCGTTCGACGACCACTACAGCCAGGCACGCCTGTTCTGGGCGAGCATGTCGCCGGTCGAGAAGGAGCACATCATCCGGGCGTACACCTTCGAGCTCGGCAAGTGCTACCACCAGGCGATCAAGGAACGCCAACTGCGGAGCCTCGCCAACATCGACCCGGTGCTGTGCGAGCAGGTCGCCGCCGGTCTGGGGCTGCCCGCGCCGCAGCCCAGCGTGCCGCTCGCCGACGTCACGCCGAGCCCGGCGCTGTCGCAGGTCGGCCGGGAGTGGCCGAGCGACGGTCGTACCGTCGGAATCGTCGTCGACCCGGACGGTGACCTGGACGGTGTCGCCGAGGTCCGCCGGGCCGTGTTCGAGGCCGGCATGGTGCCGTTGCTCATCGCACCGCGCGGCGGCATGGTGGCGGACCTGCCGGTGCAGCGGACCTTCGCCACCGGCCGGTCGGTCGAGTTCGACGCGGTCCTGCTGGCCGGAGCGCCGGTGCCCGCACCGGATGCCCTCCCCGCCCGCGACGACAAGGCGGGCCGCCCCGGCCCGGCAGCGGTGGATCCCCGCGTGCTGCTGCTCGTCGAGGAGTGCTGGCGGCACGCCAAGGCGATCGGCGCCTGGGGCGCCGGCGTCAGGGTGTTGGAACAGGTCGGGGTGGCCGGCACCCCCGGCGTCGTCGCGGCGGGCTCCGGTGCCGAGGCGCTGACGGCGGTGCAGCAGTTGATGGCCGCACACCGGGTGTGGGAACGGTTCCCGGCCTCGGTGGCCTGACCCCGCGCCGAGCACCAACGAGGGCCGTCCTCCGCTGTACCGGAGGGCGGCCCTCGTCGCGGCGAACTCAGCCGACGTCGGCCAACCGCGGCAACACCTCGTCGCCGAGCCGCTGGGCGAACTCGACCGGGTGCCGATCCGGCGTCACCTGCACCTCGCTCACACCGAGCGCGGCGTACTCGGACACCTCGGCGAGGAACGCGTCGACGTCGTCCAGCGGTGCCCGGGAGGCGACCACAGTCTTCTCGATGGTGTCGTAGTCACGGCCCTCGGCGGCGCAGTGTCCGCGCAGCACGTCCAGCTTGCGGGTGATGTCGTCGATCCCACCGCGACCGAACAGGTTGCAGGCATCGGCATAGCGGGCCACCAGCAACAGTGTCTTCTTCTCACCCCCACCACCGATCATGATGGGCGGGTGCGGCCGGCTCAACGGCTGCGGGGAGTTGATGGTCTCGGCGAGCTGGTAGTGCTTTCCGTTGAACGGGCCGTCGTCGGCACTCCACATCTGCCGGCAGATGCGCAGCGTCTCCTCCAACCGCTCGAACCGCTCGGCCACCGGGACGACCGGCACACCCAGCCCGAGTTGCTCCCGCTCGTACCAGGAGGCGCCGATGCCGAGGCGGGCCCGCCCGCCGGAGAGCACGTCGAGGGTCGTCACGGTCTTGGCGAGCAACCCCGGGTAGCGGTACATCACACCGGTGACCAGCACACCCAGTGTCATCCGTTGCGTCTGCCCCGCGACGAAACCCAACGTGGTGTACGCCTCCAGCATCGGCTCCTCGGCCGCGAAGACCGCGTCCATCTGGAAGAAGTGGTCCATCACCGTGAACGACGCGACGCCGGCCTGCTCGGCGGTGGTGGCCGTCTCCGCCAACGTCGGTGCGATGGCGGTCGGGTCGGCCGGGGTCGAGTAGTTCCAGTAGTGCAGTCCGAGCTTCATGGTCGGCACCTCCGAAACGAGCCTAGTCCCGTCCGGCGCCCACAGGGGGCGGCTCGGAACTGCCTGCGGGTCGGGTCCGGCAGCCTCTATTACCGGTTCATGACAATCCGTGGATCACGTGCGGATATCCGGCTGGCACCTTCCGATGAATGATCCAACAGCTGACCGGGTCCCGGGTCGCCGAGCTGCCGCCCGACGAGACGCGCGTCCGGTTCCGCCACCGGCACCAAACCGGGACGACCCGCACAGAGGGACGATCGCAGCGGGCGGAATGGGCCGACGCCGCGAAGGGCGCCTGCATCATTCTCGTCGTCCTGTGGCACGTCGTCGTGAAGGACTACCTACAGATCGACTGGCACGTCGGCGTACCGGTGCCGGGCCTGTGGGGGACGCTGGGTGAGCAGTTCCTTCCGCTGCGGATGCCGTTGTTCTTCACCATCTCGGGCGTCTTCGCGGCGAACGCCGCCCAGCGGCCCTGGCGGGTCGTGGCCCGCAGCCGGGTCGCCGGGTTCCTCTACCTGTACGCCCTCTGGCTACTGATCCACACTGCGGTCCTCGCCGCCGCCCCCGACCTGCCGACCGACCGCGCCACCTCCGCCCTCGGCGTGCTGGAGCAGCTCACGATCACGCCGTCCAACCTCTGGTACCTGTACGCCCTGGCGTTGTACTTCACGATCGCCAAGGCGACCCGTCGGGCACCCTGGGCGCTGGTGTTCGTACCCGCCGGGGTGCTGTCCGCCGTCGCCGCCGCCGGCCTGCTCGACACACCGGGCAACCGTGCTGGGCTCTACCAGAACCTGGTGTTCTTCCTCGCCGGCCTGTACCTGCGACCGCAGATCCAGCGCTGGGCCGCCACCGCCAGCCGGCGACGTCTCCTCCTGACCTCGGGGGCCTACGTTCTCGCGCTCGCCGCGATGGCGCTGGCCGGCGCACAGCAGTGGTTCGGCGTGTGGCCGGCGGTCTCCGTCGTGGCAGTGATCTTCGGCATAACCGCCGCTGCCCGGCTGGCTCGCTGGTCGGCGCTCAGCAAACCGCTGGCTAGTCTCGGCCGCATCACCCTGCCGATCTACGTCGTCCACATGCCGGTCCTGGCCCTGCTGCACCGGCTGTTGCTCGTACCGGTTTCCGAGCTGGGTCCGTCCGCTCAGGGCCTGATCGTGCTCGGATATCCGGTTCTGCTGACCGGCCTAGTGATCGGCCTGAGCCTGGCCGTGCACCGTGGCCTGCTGGCGGTCCGGGCGGGCTGGCTGTTCGCCCTGCCCGGTCCTCGCCGGGCGGAGGCGTCCCGATGAGCGCCCTGGCCGAAGCGCTCGTCGACCTCGACGCGATCGCCACCAACGTGCGCACGATCGCGTCGGTCACCGGCACCGGCCTGATGGCGGTGGTGAAGGCCGACGGGTTCGGCCACGGCGCGGCGCAGGTGGCCCGGGCGGCAGTTCGCGCCGGTGCGAGCTGGTTGGGGGTGACCTCGACGCGCGAGGCGCTGACCCTGCGCGACGCGGGTGTGACCGCGCCCACGTTGAGCTGGCTGCACGGCCCGAACGACGACTTCGGTAAGTTGATCAACGCTGGCGTCGACGTCGGCGTGTCGACGACGACGCACCTGCACGCCGTCGCCGACGCGGTCCACCGGCTCGGCGTACCGGCGATGGTGCAGCTCAAGGCCGACACCGGTTTGTCCCGCAACGGGGCCGCCGGCGACGACTGGCCCGAGTTGGTCGGTTGGGCTCGCAAGTACGAACGGGAGGGTGGGATCCGGGTGCGTGGGGTGTGGTCCCACCTCATGGACGCCGACGTCCCGGGCGCTCCCGAGTTGGACCGCCAGGTGACGTCCTTCGAGGAGGCGCTGCGGGTCGCCCGGTCGGCGGGCCTCGACCCCGAACTGGTCCACCTGGCCAACTCGGCGGCCGCGTTGTCGGCGCCACGGACCCGCTTCGACCTCTGCCGAATCGGAATCGCGCTGTACGGCGTGGACCCGTTCGGCGCGACCGGCCCGGGCGAGTTCGGGCTGCACGCCGCGATGACACTGCGTACGAGCGTGGTCAACGTCAAGCGGGTACCGGCCGGCACCGGCGTCTCCTACGGGCCCGAGCACGTGACGGCGGCGCCGACCACTCTGGCGCTGCTGCCGCTCGGGTACGCCGACGGCCTCCCCCGCGCCGCGGGTGGCCGCGCCTGGGTGTGGCTCGCCGGCCGGCGGTGCCCGATCGTCGGGCGCATCGCCATGGACCAGTGCGTGGTCGACGTCGGGGACCTTCCCGTGGCGATCGGCGACCCGGTCGTGGTGTTCGGCCCGAGCGAGGCCGACCAGGACCCACCGACTGTCGTCGAGTGGGCCCGCTGGGCGGACACCAACCCACACGAGATCTTGACCGGCATCGGGGCCCGGGTGGCCCGCGACCACCTCCACGGAAGGGCACGCATTTCATGACAACCCGACTGGCAGTGCTGTACGGCGGACAGAGCGGCGAGCACGACGTGTCCTGCCGCTCGGCGGCGAGCATCCTCGCCCACGTGGACCGTGCGCGGTACCGGGTCACCGAGGTTCTCATCGACAAGGACGGCGGCTGGCACGTCGACGGACGCCCGACGGCACTCCCCGCGGCGTTGCGCGTGCTGCGCGCCCAGGACGTGGTGTTCCCGGCTCTGCACGGCCCGTACGGCGAGGACGGCACTGTCGCCTCGCTGCTGGAGTGGCTCGGGGTGCCGTACGTCGGCAACGGTGTCTTCGCCAGCGCCGCCGGTATGGACAAGGGTGTCACCAAGCGGCTCCTCGCCGCCGAGGGGCTGCGGGTCAGTCCGGGGGTGACCCTGCGGCCGGGCGAGGACCTGTCGCCCGACGACCGGCAACGCCTGGACCTGCCGGTCTTCGTCAAACCGGCTCGGGCCGGGTCGAGCCTGGGCGTCGTCAAGGTGGACGACTGGTCGGGGGTTCCCGCCGCGTTGGAGCAGGCCCGACAGGTCGACCCGAAGGTGCTCGTCGAGCAGGGGGCCCGGGGTCGGGAGATCGACGTGGCGGTCCTGCAGCACCCGGACGGCCGGGTGCAGGCCGGCCCGCCGCTGGAGATCCGGGTGACCGGTGCCGGTTTCTTCGACTACGACGCGAAGTACGACGGCGGCGCGATCTTCCAGATCCCCGCTGCGCTGGACGCGGCGACCACCGAGGTGCTCCAGGACCGCGCGATCCGCGCCTTCCAGGCCCTCGACTGCCGTGGGCTGCTCCGGGTGGACTTCTTCCTGCCCGCCGAGGGGTCGCCAGAGCCCATCGTGAACGAGGTGAACACGTTCCCCGGTTTCACCGCCGCGTCGCAGTTCCCGCAGATCTGGCAGAAGGCCGGCCTCGGGTTCGTCGACCTGATCGACATCCTGATCGACGGCGCGCTGGCCGACGAGGACCGGAGCCGCTACGGCGGGCTTCCCCGGCAGGCACGGGCGGTCAACCTGGTGTGAGCGGTGGCGGGTGCCCGGTCATCTGATCGGGCACCGTCGAGGCTGCCGAGCGTCGTCGGGTCCGACGATGCTGACCGCGGCGGGACCGTTCACCAGGCCTACCTGCGTGGCGGCGTCGGTCACCGTGCAGACGATCTGGTCGACCGCGTCGGCCGTCAACGGCCGTACCGCGCCGGTCGTCGTCACCGTGAGGTCGGATCTCTGCCCCCCCGGCGTCACGGTGAACGGGCCGAGCCCGGCGGGCACCTCGCTGGTCAGACCGCTGGCGCGTTCGTCCTCGCTCGGACCCGCCGCGAGCAGGGCGAGGGCCTGAGCCGGCTGGCAGGGCGAGCCGCCCGGGGATGACGGTGAACAGTTCACGGCGGGCGCGACACCGGCCTGGGTCGCCTTCGGCTGCCGGAGGACCAGCGCGGGGTCACCCTGCGCGAGGAGGTAGACCCCGATGCCCTCGGCGGGGCCGCTGACCGCGGCGCGACCGGTGATGACGGCGCTGGGCCGCACCCCGCAGCCCGCCGTGAGCAGGGCGACGAGCAGCCCGCCGGCGATCAGCGCGCGGCCCGTCCGCCGGCCGGTCACCGGGCACCTCCGTCGTCCGTGGTGTCGCGGGGCAGGCGGAGCGTGAACACGGCGCCGCCACCGGGGCCGTTACCGGCGACGAGACTTCCCCGGCGCTCACCGTGGCGGTGCAGGCGCGCGTTCTCCCAGGAGATGGCGAGGCCGAGGCCGCTGCCCTCGGACCGGGTCCGGGCGGTGTCGGCCTTGTAGAAACGGTCGAACACGTGCGGCAACACCTCCGGGTCCAGTCCGGGCCCTCGGTCGGCCACCTCGATGGTGACCCAGTCCTCGTCGGCGCTCAGGCGCACCGACACCGGCTCGGCGCCGTGCCGGAAGGCGTTTCCGACCAGGTTGGCGACGATGACGTCCAACCGGCGGGGGTCGAGCCGGGCCACGACTCCGGACGGCAGCTCCGCACGTACCCGGTCGGTCCAGCCACGGATGCGCAGGGTCGCGGTCACCGCCGCGGCCACGTCCACGTCGTCCAGGGCGAGCCGTGCCGTGCCGGAGTCGAACCTGCTGACCTCGATGAGGTCGTTGACCAGCTGGGTGAGGTTCTGCGTCTCCTGACTGACCAGCCGGGCTGCCCGGCCCGCGTCCCCGGGCAGGTGTTCCGCCTCCTCGTCGAGCACGTCGGTCACCGCCGTCATCGCGGCCAACGGCGTACGGAGTTCGTGCGAGACGTCCGCCACGAACCGGCGCGCGTCGGACTCCATTCGTCGCAGCTCCCCGACCTGCCGTTCCAGCCTCCCGGCGGTCTCGTTGAAGGTCCGCGCCACATCGGCCAGCTCGTCGACGCCCCGGACGGTCAGCCGGGTGGTCAGGTCACCCTCGCCGAGGCTGCGCGCCGCCCGGCCCAACTCGCGTACGGGTCGCAGCACGCTGCCGGCGGCCAGCAGGGCCAGCAGGACGGCGAGGACCAGCGACAGCCCGCCGGTCAGCCACGCGCGAGCTGCGAGCTGGTCGATGCTCTGCTGCTCGGGTAGGAGGCTGCGCACCGAATAGACCTCCAGCCCGGACGGGCGGGAGGTGCCGTCGGGTCGTTCGAGCGCCAACTGGGTGCCGATGATCAGCTTGGGTTCCCCGTCGAGCACGACCCGTTGCCAGGCGATCTGGCCGTCGCCGACCTCCTGCCGCAGCTCCGGGGTGAGCGCGTCGGTCACCCCGACACCCTGCGACCGCAGGTCGCGGTAGACGACCACCGTGGTCGTCTTCCGGTCGGAGAGACGCTGGGCCAGGATGTCGAGGTCGTCCTGGGTCGGCGGCAACTGGGCTATCGGGTAGTACTTGGTGAGCTGGTCGGTCAGCGACGTCACCGCGGCGTCCTGCGCCTGTTGGAGGATGACCGTCCGGGCCTGGACGTAGCTGCCGCTGGCCACGACGGCCGTGGTGGTCACGCCGAGCAGCACGAACGCCAGGAGCAGCCGGACCCGCAGGCCCGAGACCCGGGCGCCGGCCCAGCGCCAGAGTGTCACAGCGGCCCGAACCGGTATCCGAAACCGCGCACGGTCTGGATGAAGACCGGTGCCGACGAGTCGACCTCGATCTTGGCGCGCAGCCGCTGGACGCACGCGTCCACGAGCCGCGAGTCGCCGAGGTACCCGTGTTCCCACACGGCCTCCAGCAGTTGCTGGCGGCTGAGCACCTGGCCCGGCGTGTGCGAGAGTTCGAGCAGCAGACGCAGCTCGGTCGGGGCGAGGCCGACGGGCACTCCGTCCTTGCTGACCACCAGCGCGGCCCGGTCGATGGTCAACGCGCCGTGCTGTTCCAGGCCGGGCCGCTCGCCACCGGCACGCCGCGACTCGCCGCCGGTCCGTCGGAGCACCGCGCGGATCCGCGCCTCGAGCACCCGGGCCTGCACGGGCTTGACCACGTAGTCGTCGGCGCCGGCCTCCAGCCCCGCGACCACGTCCATGTCGTCGTTGCGGGCGGTCAGCATGATGATCGGCAGGTCGCCGAGCTGTCGGATCCGGCGGCACACCTCGAACCCGTCCATCCCGGGCAGCATCAGATCGAGGACCACGACATCGGAGGGGGTGCTGCGGAGCCGTTCCAACCCCTGCTCGCCGGTCTCCACGGCGTGCACCGTGTGGCCCTGTCGGGTGAGCGCCAACTGAAGTCCGTCGCGCACCGTCTGGTGGTCTTCGATCAGCAGGACCTGGGACATGTCGTCAAGTATCCCATCATGAGATCTTTTGAAAATCAGCCGACGACGGCAGTCCACCACGCCGGGCTCCCAGCGGGACCACGAAGTCCGCCGAGCGCACCAGGAACACCACCACACCCACCAGGAACATCGTCGTCGCACCCGCCACCACGATGGCGACGAGTGCCCCGCGCTGCACCGAGGCCGCCAGACCGGGCACCACCGCCACCAGCGCCCAGAGCAGCGCGACCAGACCCACCGCCACCTCGGCCAACCGACGCCACAGGCTCCCGCCGTCCGGTTCGCCGTCCGCGTCCCGGTCACCCCGCAGACCCGCCAACGCGGCCGCGGCCAGGCAGAACAACGCCACCCCCAGCAGTACGCCGCCGAGCACGTCGCTGAACCGGTGCCAGCCGGCGATCATCGTGGCCGAGGCGATCACCGAGACACCGGCCGCGCCGGGCACCGCCAGAAGGCGACGGGCCCACCCGGGCAGAACCAGCATGAACGCCAGCAGCAGCGCCGTCGCCGCCGCGACGTGCCCGCTGGGGAAACTGTTGTGGGTGGTCGAACTCTCGATCTGGAGCTCCGGACGGGGCAGCGCCGACTTCAGCGCACCGGCTGTCAGCACCGCGCCGACCACCATGCCCACACCGACGGCCCCCGCCACCAGCCGGCGACGGAGCACACCCACCAGCAGCACCGCGCCGAGCAGGGCGGCGAGGAGTGTCGGGCTGCCGAAGCCGGCCAGCAGGGTCTTGGCCGGACCCACCAGGACGGTCTCCTGTTCGTATCCCCCACCCCGCTCGGCGCGCGGCAGGAGCAGGCCGTCCAGCCACTGACCGGGGTACGTCCGGACGAAGACGGCAGCGGTGAGCGCCAACGCGACCAGACAAACCAGCGCCGCCGCGAGCAGCCGCAGACCCAGCGGCACCGCCGCGCGGGCGGAGGGCAGGGGTCGCGCCGACGGCGAGCCGGGCGTCGACCGCCCCACGGGGTACGACGATCCGATGGTCATGTCGGCCATGCTCGTCCCGGCAGGTCCGGATGCCGTACTCGGAATGTCTTGGTTCTGTCACAACCGCCCCCGGCGCCGGCGGGAGGCGGATCGTCGTCGGAAGGGCCGGGTGGGCCTCGACGGACAAGCGGCATTCACATGCTTACATGCAACTATGTTTTACCCCGCCGAGATCAGCCACCACTAGGGTCAGGACACCGATCGATGTCTCGGTCGTCGGTGCGAACAATCCATCCGGAGAGCTGGAGCACCGGAAGGGGTGGGGGAATGCAGGGAATTCCAGTCGCCAGCCTGGTCATCGGCATCGCGTCCTCGCCGGCCGAACGCCGACATCTGGCCCGGCTGCTCGGCGGCAGTGACGCCTTTCTGATCGTCTCGACAGTCGACCAGGCCCGAGAGTTTCTCGGCGTGGTCGAGACACCTACGGCGGCGACCTCGCCGAACGGGCCGGTGCCCGCCGGGGGCCCGCAAACCGAAGCCGTGCTCGCCCCGGCCCCACAAGCCACAGCCGTACTCGCCGAGGTGGCACCGAGCCCGCAGCTGCCGCCACCGGACCTGGCCGTCGACTCCGACCGCCGGGTGCTGCGGTGGCGCGACCAGGAGATCGACCTGACCCGACTGGAACACGACGTCCTGCTCTGCCTGGTGCACGCGCCTGGGCAGATCTGGACCTACGAGCGTCTGCACCTCGAGGTCTGGGGCAACCGGCACCTCGGCCGGGGCTCCGACATGCACTCGGTGGTCCGCCGCGTGCGCGGCAAACTCGCGAGACTCAACGCCGCGACGACCATCCACTCGGTACGCGGGGTCGGCTTCCGGCTCGCCCCGGTCTGACCCCCCGAACACGGTCCGGCCCGCCTGGTCGAAACCAGGCGGGCCGGACTGTGCGCTACCGCTCAGGCGTCAGCACTTGATCGGCACCAACCCGAAGTTCTCCACGGTCGGAGTGGTGGTGTTGATCCTCGTCTGGCGGGTCTGCGGCTTCCAGCCGTCCTTGGCGACGATCATCGTGAGCGGGTTGTTGCGGCGGTCCACCCAGTAGGCGTACCTGCCCTCGGCGTCGGTGGCGAAGGTGTACGACGCCGCCCACGAGTCGACCTGGACGACCGCGCCGGCGAGCGGCGAGGTCGCACCCTGGCAGCTGCTGCCGATGACCGTCCCCATGAGCTTGCCCCACGTCTTCGGGGGGTTCGCGGTCATGGTCACCGCGACCGGCGCCACCGAGTACGGCGTGTTCTCCGTGATCCCGACCGAACCGGAGTAGGTGCCCGGCTGGTCCACGTTGGCCGACAGGCCGACGGTGACCGTGACCTTCGCACCCGGCGCCAGGGTGGCCGCCGTCTTGTCGATGGTCATCCAGCTGACGTCGGCCGCCGACTCGGCGCAACCCTCGAAGCCCGGGAGCACCTCGCTGTTGGCTGCCGCGTTGAAGTTGCCCGACGAGCCGCCGATCTTGTAGAAGCCGCATGCCGCGCCGCCCCGGTAACGGGCGGTGTTGGCGTTCGGCAGGTTCGACCACGAGCCGGCGGCCGGATCGAAGGCGAAGCCGGCGTTGCTGATGGCCCCACCCTGCGAGCCACCGACGACGAGCAGCTTGCCGCTGGCGACGGCGAACGAGCTGGCCCAGTTGTCGGCCGGCGCGTCGGCGATCGCGGTCCAGGTGTTGGCACCCGGGTCGTAGGCGTAGCTGGACTTCTGCGCGGCGGAGCCGTCGTTGCCACCGGTGCAGTAGAGGATGCCGTCGATCCCGCCGCAGGAGGCGAAGGCCACCGACTTCGGGTAGTTGGCCATCGTCGCCCAGGCGTCGGTGGCCGGGTCGTACCGGACGACGCTGTTCGACATCGGCGTGCAGTTGGCAGTGGTGCAGCCACCGACGGCGTACAGCTTGCCGTCGACGACGCCCTGACCGGCCGCGGCCCGGGGTGCCGGGTTGTCGGCCAGCTCGGTCCAGGTGTTGGCCCCCGGGTCGTACGACCACGTGGCGGAGTCCGGGCCCTCGTCGCCCCAGCCACCGCTGGCGATGATCTTCCCGTTCAGGACGCCCACCGTCAGGGCGTTGCGAGCGCCCGGGAGGTCCGCGATCGCGGTCCAGGTCTGGGCGGCCGGGTCGTAGGCGTAGTTCTTGGTGGTGGAGGCGTTACCGTCGCCACCGCCGATCGAGTACACCTTGCCGTCCAGGTTCACCACCCGGTTGTCCATGATCACGGACGGGTAGTTGGCGATGTCGGTCCACGGCGCGGCCTGCGGGCCGGTCGCGGCGGCGGCGGCCTTGGCCTCCTTGCCGGACGCCTTGGAGGCGAACGACGTCGGTACGGTGAGCCGCTGCTCCGGAGCGCCGCTGCCCCCGAGCACCTGCTGCCGGGTGACGGTGGACCCGTCCGCCCGGAGGAGTTCGAATCCGTTGTCCCGCTCGCTGAACTTGACCTCGACCGGCGCGCCGCCGGTGTTGGTCACCGTGAACGTCCTGCTCGCCTTGCCGTTGGGCATCTGGAGCGTCGCGCTCAGCTCGGTCGGCGTCACCGACAGTCGCCCGGCCGCGAGCTGGAAGTTCGCGGTGGTCGCCCAGTCGGCCTCGACGTCGACCGACTTGGTCTGGCTGACGTAGTTGCCGGCGGTCGCCGTGAACTCGTGCTCGCCGGTCAGCGACGAGTAGATCCAGTAGAAGCCGTCGGCCAGCCCGGGGTCGTCCGGGGTCGCCACGGTGACGGCCTTCTCGGCGGGCCGGTCCTTGCTGGTGACGGTGGCACCGTTGACGTAGCTGTCGTCGTTCTTGTCGCGGACGTTACCGACGACCAGACCGCCGTCGACCGGCACGCAGGTGACCTGGCTGCCGATGAGGACGTTGTCGACCTCCCACCACCACTCGTACGAGGCGTCGTAGTAGTGGAACCGGACCTGCACCTGCGCCTTACCGGCCGCCTGCGGGATCGGGATCTCGGTCACCTTCGGGCCCCGGACGTCGGTCTCCTGCCGGAGCACGTTGGTCCAGGTGGCGCCACCGTCGATGCTCAGGTCGACGTCGGCGGTGTCGTCGTTGAGCTGGTTGAAGTCCTGGTTGAAGCGGATCACCGGAGCGGTGACGGCGGTCAGGTCGACCACCGGGCTGACCAGTGAGGTGTCCTGGCTGGTGCCGGCGCCGTAGTTGTCGCTGTCGATCATCGCGAAGTTGCCGCTGCCGCCGGTCAGGTTGCCCCGGTCGCCGTCGTCGGTGAACTTCCAGACCTGGCCGCTGCCCGCGTTGTCCACCACGGTCCAGCCGGCCGGGGTGGTCGTGGCGTCGAAGGTCTCGTACTCACCGTCGGAGCCGAACGTGTACCCGGGGGCGGTGGTGCAGGTGTCGGTGTCCACCGGCACGGCGACGTTGGCGGTGGCGTTACCCGTGCCGACAACGACCTGCTTGGTGACGGTCTGGTAGCCCGGGTACTGCGACTCGTACGTCAGGGTGTAGGTCTGCCCGGCCGGCAGCTTGATGCTGTAGCGGCCGTTCGACGGGGTGGTGTAGTCGTAGACGCCGGACACGCCGGTCACTGTCACCTTGGCGTAGAGCGGCCAGCCGTGGCCGGAGCCGTCGGTGACCGCTCCGGTGACGTTGACACTGGGCACCGGCGTCAACGCGACGTTGAGCGTGGTGGTCGCGCCCTTGGCGACGGTCGCCGTCTTCGTGGTGCTGCCGTAGCCGAAGGCCGCCACGGCGACCTGGTAGTCACCGGTGGGCAGCTGGGTCGAGTACTTGCCGTCGGCGCCGGTGGTCAGCTCCCGCGCGGCCGGGCCGGTGAGCGTGAGGGTCGCGCCGGCGATCGGGGCGCCGGTGGCCGCGTCGGTGACCGTGCCGGCCAGGATGCCGATGTCGCCGGTCGGGGCCGCGTTGAGAAGCGCGAGGGCGTCCAGGCGGCCCTCGCCGTAGACGTTGTTGTCGGCGGCGGTGCCGCCGCACTGGTCGTCGGCCTTGTCGATCGCCGCGCCGTTGAGCAGCGCACGGGTGGCGTCGACGTCACCGATCAGCGAGGGCGCCGCCGAGTACAGCAGCGCGATCGCGCCCGCGAGGTGCGGTGCGGCCATCGAGGTCCCGCTGATGCTGCCGTACGCGCTGCCCGGGATGCTCGACCGGACGTTCACGCCCGGCGCCGAGATGTTGGGCTTGATCTCGCCGTTCTGCCCGACGCCCCGGGCGGAGAAGCCGGCGACGTTGTTGTTGACGTCGTACGCGCCGGTCGAGTAGTTGCTGGCGAGGCTGCCCGGCGAACCACTCGTCTGGCATGCCGGCCCGCTGTTGCCGTTGGACCAGGTGCCGAAGATCCCGGAGGCTGCCCAGGCGTCCGTCACGTCCTCCATGAAGGGCTCGTTGGACGGGTCCCGGGTGCCCCACGAGTTGTTGATGATGTTCGGCCGCTTGCTCGCGTCCGCGTTCTGGCCGTTGAGGTCCAGCGGTTCGAGCATCCACTGACCGGATTCGATCAGAGCGGCGTCGCTGGGGCAGCAACCGTTCGCCGCGATCCACTTGACCCCGGGCGCGACACCGATCTGGTTCGCGCCGTCGGAGCCGGCCATGGTGCCCATGGTGTGCGTGCCGTGGCCGTCGCCGTCGCAGGGGGCGGTGGCGCAGGCGCCGGTGGAGTTGGCGGCGTTGAACCAGTTGTAGTTGTGGTCGAACGTGCCGTCGCCGTTGTTGCCGCGGTAGGAGTTGACCAGCGCCGGGTGGTTGAACTGGACCCCGGTGTCGATGTTGGCGATGGTGATGCCCTCGCCCTTGACGCCGTACTGGGACCAGACGTCGTCGGCGTTGATGTTGGCGATGCCCCACTCGAGGGCGTTCACGGTCTTCTCGTCAGTGCCCTTGGTGGTCTCGGGCACCTTGTAGGCAACCGGCGCGTAGAGGCCCTCGACCTCGGAGTGGCCGGCGAACTTCTGCGCCATCGCCAGCGAGCCGCTGTTCACCTTGATCGCGTTGGTGGCCCAGAAGGTCTGGTACCTGGTGCCCGAGCTGTCGAGGTCGGCCCGGATCTTGCCCTGGCTCGCGGCGGCGGTCTTGCGCAGAGCGTCCGCTACCGCGGTACCGCGCTTCGACCAGTCCTTGATGGCGCTGGCCTTGCTGAGGTCCGCCCGGTCCTTGAACCGGATCCAGAAGTCACCTTCACTCTTGGCCTGGAGCTGCTTGGCGAGCTCGGGTCGGATCTTGTCGCCGGTCGGGGCGCCCGCCTGCATCCCGCCGCCCGGCGCCGCCTGCGCGCCCGAGCCGATGGTGGCCAAGCATGTCGCGGCGAGGATCGCCGCCGCACCGGCGCTCACCAGTGATCTGGCTGTGCGCCGCCATTGTGGACGTCTGAACATCGGTGCTGCCTCCCTCAGAACGACCCAGGGTGAAGATGGGCCATGGGTGGACCTCCCATGCACCGCGCGGGTCACGCCGGTTGCCCGAGTGGACACTATGATCGAGAAGAAAGGACGATCAAGAACTTGCCGTGAGCAACTTGTCGCTAAGAGTTGCCGCGCTGACGACGCGCTTGCCAATCATTGTCAGGA
>NZ_JBSFBM010000071.1:0-21756 GCF_053592955.1 Micromonospora sp. NPDC002411
GTACTTCCCGGCCTTGAAGGTTCGGAACGTGCCGAGATTCCACTGGTCACCCGTGCAATTGGGACCGGTGAACGCGCCGCGCTCCACGGAAGGGCGCGGCGGGACCACGTGACCTACTTCTTGACGACCCACCGGATCCGGCGGGTGTGCCACAGGGCCACCACACCGATCAGCACCAGCAGGACGCCGGCCGCCGCGACGGTGAAGATGGACGCACCGGTGACCGGCAGGCCGCCACCTCCGCCGTCCCCGCCGCCACCCGGCCGTGGGGACGCCTGGTTCAGGCCCACGAAGTCGGGGATCTCGTCGGTGCCGCCCAGGTAGGCCTGCTTCTCGTCAGCGGACTTGGTGACCGCCGTGAGTGACTTGTCGACAGTGGCCGGCAGCGTCGCGTGCTGTTCCTTGAACCCGCTGTCACTGAGCTTGGTCGTCTTCACCGGTTGTGTGAAGTCGACGCCGCCCGCTGTCACCTTCACGCCGTTCGGCAGCTCGTACGTGGTGGCGTTGATCTCCTTCACGTACTGGTTGAAGACGTCCGTCGGGGTCCAGTCGTCCTCCCGCTCCAAGGCGCTGACGTCGTTGCTGTCGATGCCGGCCTCGGCCGCGCGGCCGTCGGCAGCCATCCGGGCCCGGTACCACTCGGCAGCCACCCGGCTGATGTAGACACGGCGCAGGTCCTTGAACCCGGGCGCTTCGTTGACGGCCTCGTTCAACTCGGGCAGCAGCAGATCCCGGTAGACGGCCATCGACGGCTCCGGGTTGGCCGGGCAGGTGAAGTTCGGGTCGCCCGGGATCGTGAAGTCGAACGCCTCGGCCTTCACCTCGAGCGGCGCGTCGAGGATGTAGAGGCGGTTGCCCTCCTCGCGGATCGTCGCGGTCTTCGGGACGATCCACTGTCGGATGCAGGCCCCGTCCAGGCCGGTCATCCGGTTCCAGTACTCCAGACCGAGCGCCGTCTTCGGGTCCTGCAAGCGCGTCCAGGCCCGCTTCAGCTCCAGGTCGGCGTCGAGCATGACGCGACCGACAGCGGTACGGCCGAGGTACTCGTCGATCACCTTGTCCGGCTGACTCGGGTTCAGGTTCACCCAGAACCGCGACGACTCCACAGTCATCCAGGTGCTCAGGGCCTCGTCGGCGTCGTAGATCTGGACGGTGCCGTCCTTCGACTCCTGACCCGGGGTGGTGGCCGTCTCGAACGAGTACGTGTCACCCGTCGATCCGCCACCGTCGGTGACGTACCGCAACTGGACCGACGAGAAGTCGATGCCACCTGGCCGGATCGGCCCCAACTGCTTGCCGACCGCCTTGCTGACCGCGCTTCCCTTGGCCAACTCCTCCGGGGTCTTGGGCAGGATCGGCCCCGACTTCTTGGTCTCGTTGAGCAGCGTCTGGACCGCTACCTGCTTCGCGCCCGTGTTGCGGTTGTTGGTCCGGTCCCGCAGAGCCTTTTCGTCCTCACCCGGGTTGCCGTTCCAGCGGTAGCTGTAGGTGAACTTGTCCCGGACGTTGGCGTTCTTCAGCGCCGGGTCACAGGTCTTCTTGCAGGGTTCGATCTCGGAGTAACCCTCCTTGATCGGTGATGCCTTGGCCGGCTGGTACGACACCTTGCCGGTGTTCGGGTCGAACTCAATGCGCGGGGCCTTGCCCTGCATCTGCTCGATCAGGCGGATCTCGGCGTGCTTCGCACCGTCGCTGTAGCCGATGATGTACTTGCCGTCCTGCAGTTGAGCGATCGCGTAGTTGCCCCGGACGTTCGTGTACAACTTGTCGGTGGTCTTCGCCGGCCGGTTGTACCGGAGGTCCAAGCGCGCCTCCTGTAGGTACACGCCCAGCTTGTGGCACCCGTACCCGACCAGGCCCTGCGGCGTGATCGGCGCACACCGGGCATCGATGATCGGCCACGGCGCGGCGGCCTGCGGTCCGGCGTGCGCGGCGGCCGGCGCGATGCCGATCACCGACCAGATCAGGACCAGGACCGCCGCGAGTCGCGTCAGCACCGCGATCCGCGAACGCTCCTTGATGACATTGCCCATCAGATTCGGTGTCCCCCTTCGCACCCGT
The DNA here is from genome assembly GCF_053592955.1 of Micromonospora sp. NPDC002411. Taxonomy (NCBI): domain Bacteria; kingdom Bacillati; phylum Actinomycetota; class Actinomycetes; order Micromonosporales; family Micromonosporaceae; genus Micromonospora; species Micromonospora sp. NPDC002411. The sequence goes on from NZ_JBSFBM010000071.1 coordinate 2,062, forward strand.
GCCACGAATGGCCCCCCAACGCGCGACGAAGATCGAGCGGCGGCACGGGTGATGGTGTGTTGACCCGCTTGTCACAGGCGAGTCCGGACATGTCCGTACGTCAATGTCGAACGGACCCGAGGGATGCTAGGCGGTCAATGTTAAGGACGTGACCCCGACCGACATTTCGGAGAAGGGCTAAAGGTCCGATTGGTCGGCGTAGTTACCGGTGGCGATGTCCCACGAGAGGGCGTCCCAGTAGTTGTCCGAGGTCATCGCCTGCGCGTCCCACTCCGCGATGACACGCTGCATCTCGTCCTTCGCGTCTTCCCACTTCTCCGGGTCGCCACCGACGATCGCGGGCGCGAGCCCGGCGACCAGGCGAAGCGAGCGCGCATACAACTCGATCGACGAGTTCACGAACGTCAACGACCCGTTGTGGTCGAGGACGTACACCGCGCCCGTGCCTGGATCGAGACAGAATTCGCCGCCCCACGCGTCCGTGCCGTACCCGAATCGCAGCATTCCGTTGCGCTCCACCAGATCCGGGCCGAGCAGGAACAGGTCGTACTCGTCGAGGCGTAGGGCGTCCGGCAGGTCCGCCGCCGCCAGTTGCTCCCGCACCTCCGGCGACAGCGACTCCCACCCGTCGAGAGTGTCCACAGATGACATGGTGGTCAATCTATCGACCACCGAAGGCCCACGCGGGGATCAACCCGGCTCCCGGGACCGCCATTCGTCGTCCAGGACCGCGAAGACCAGTTGGTCGGCCCACTCCCCCTCGAACAGGTAACTCGCCACGTGGCGCGCCTCCTGACGCATGCCGAGCCGCATCATCAAACGAGCGGAAGCGTCGTTGCGCGCGTGGCACCGACCGTAGACACGATGCAGCCCGAACTCGGTGAAACCCCAGTCCACCAATGCCGCGGCGGCCTCGGTGGCCAACCCTCGACCGCCGTGGTCCGGGTGGACGACGAACCCGAGCTCAGCCGTCCGGTCGGCCTCGCTGCGCCACACCAACTCCACGTGCCCGATCACCCCGGTCTGCTCCACAACGGCCACCGTGAGGCAGTCGCCCTCCACGCGGAGCGCGTCCTCACCGGTCATGGCGAGCACCGACGCCCGCGACTGTTCCCGGGTACGCGGCCCGGCACCACGCATCCACCGCGTGACGTCGGACCTGCGCTGGTACGCGTACACCTCGTCGAGGTCGTCGGCCCTGACCGGACGCAGCGTGAGCCGCGCGGTACGGATCGGGTAGGTCGGTGCGGACACCAGCAGATCCTATGGTCTGGTCGACCACGCCCGGTCGGCTCTCACACCTGGCCGTCGATGCGCGCGTGCAACGGTCTACTCTCGCCGGTATGTCCGACTCCCGCCTGCTGCGCATCGGCACTCGCAACTCCCCGATGGCGCTGGCCCAGGCCGAGCGGGTCCGCGCGATGCTCGCCGACCGGCATCCCGACGTCACCGTGGAGGTGAGGTCGATGTCGACCAGCGGGGACCGGTGGCTCGGAGACCTGGCCGTGCTGGGCGGCAAGGGGGCGTTCACCAAGGAGGTGGACGCCGCCCTGCTCAACGGGGACGTCGACCTGGCCGTGCACTGCGTCAAGGACGTACCCGGGGACCGACCGGCGCCGGCGGGCACGGTGCTGGCCGCCTACCTCGCCCGCGACGACGTCCGGGACTGCCTCGTACACCCGGGCGGCCTGCGCATCGAGCAGCTGCCCGCCGGCACCCGGGTCGGCACCTCCGCCGTACGGCGGGTCGCGCAACTGGCCCTGCACTGGCCGGACCTGGTCCCGGTGGCCATCCGTGGCAACGCGAACAGCCGGCTGGCCAAACTCGACGCCGGTGAGGCGTACGACGCGCTCCTGCTCGCGGTCTCCGGTCTGCAACGGATCGGCCAGGCCGACCGGATCACCCACCCGATCGACGTCGACTCGATGATCCCGGCGGTCGGCTCCGGCACCCTGGTGCTTCAGTGCCGCGACGACGACACCCGCACCCGCGACCTGGCCGCGAGCCTCAACGACCCGCGTACCTGGCGGGAGACCATGGCCGAGCGGACCATGCTGCACATCCTGCAGGGCAACTGTCACTCGCCGATCGCCGCGCTCGCGCGCACCGAACCCGACGGTCGTCTCGGCCTGCGCGCGAGAGTCATCAGTCTCGACGGCAAGACCGTGCTCGACGTGCACGAGTGGGCCGCGGACCCGATCACCCTCGGGACGTCCGTCGCCGCGGCGCTGTTGCGCCAGGGCGCCCGTGAACTCCTCGACCTGCCCACCCACGGGTCGGCCTGACCCGCGCCGGACCCGTCCGCTGGCCCGGCCGCAGGTGCTCAGGCCAGCGGACGCCGCCGGTCAGCTGGTGGGACTGCCGAACCAACGGGCGAGCTGTTCGTCCAGGTCCCGTTGCCCGTCGCCGATCCAGGCGATGTGACCGTCCGGGCGTAACAGGACACCCGGAGCGTCCACGGCGGCGGTGGGGTCGGCGAGGAGATCGACCCGGTCCGACCAACCGCCGACGGTCAACCGCCCGGTCCGGTCCAGCAGCAACCCACGGCCGCTGTGCATCACCTCGTAGAGGGTTCCGTTGGTGACGGCGATGTCGCGCAGGCGGCGGCCGAGCAGATCCGGGCCGGGGCCGAAGTCGTACCGGATGTCGATGCCGGTGATCTTCTCGATCAGGCGGCGGTTCACCACGTCGAGGTCCATCAGCTCGGTGAGCAGCCGGCGCACCGCCTGCGGGCCGGGTTCGGGCGACAGCAACTCCGTCTGGGCGCGGGTGTTGTCCAGCACGTCCTCGGCGACCGGCCGACGTTCCTCCTGGTAACTGTCGAGCAGGGTCTCCGGTGCCCAGCCCCGGACCTGCGCGGCCACCTTCCAGCCGAGGTTGAACGCGTCCTGAACGCCCAGGTTGAGGCCCTGTCCGCCGATGGGTGGGTGGATGTGTGCCGCGTCGCCGGCGAGCAGCACCCGCCCCACCCGGTACCGCTCGGCCAGGCGCGTGGCATCGCCGAACCGCGACAACCAGCGCGGAGAGTGCACGCCGAAGTCCGTCCCGGCAACGACCCGCAACTGTGTGCGGAAATCATCGAGGGTGGGCGGTTGGGCACGATCGCTGACTTCCCCGGCGGGGACCACGACGCTGTACACCTGCCCGCCGAAGGGCCGCAGCCAGAACGGGCGGTGGGTCTGGCCGACGGCGGCCACCCGGGCCGCGACCTCCTCAGCCGACGCTGTCAGCATCATCTCGCCCATCAGCGTCTCGGTCCGCGAGGGCTCGCCCGGGAAGCCGACGCCGAGCAGTTTGCGGACCGTACTGCGCCCGCCGTCGCAGCCGACGAGGTACCGCGTTCTCAGCCGTTCCCCGTCGGCCAGCTCGACCGTCACCCCGTCCTCGTCCTGGGTGAGACCGGCCAGCGCAGCACCGCGCCGGACCTGTGCCCCCAGAGCGATCGCGTGCTCTTCGAGCAGACCGACGATGACCGGTTGCGGGATGCCCAGCAGATAGGCGTGCGCGGTGTCCAGGTCCTCGGGCGCCGGTTTGTCGATGGCAGCGAAGAAGCCGCCGGCCGGGCGCTGCCGGCCCCGCTCGCGGACGCGCTCCAGTAGACCGCGCATCGCCATCACCTCGAGGGTGCGTACGTGCAGGCCGACGATGCGGGCGAACGACGTGGGCTCGGTGTCCTTCTCCAGTACGAGAACCCGGACATCGTGCAGCCGCAGCTCGGCGGCCAGCATCGCGCCGGTCGGGCCGCAGCCGCTGATTATCACGTCGAACAGGGGTCGGCGTTCGGGGCCGGTGACCGGCAACGCCGCAGTGGTGTGTTGCCCAGAGTGCATGGGTGTTGCCTTTCGGGAGTGGCGAGGCGCTCCCGGCGACACCTACGTCAATCGCCCGACCGTGACGGAGAGAGGGAGCACCCACATCGCTGCAACGTTCATGGGTCTCACCTCCTCGGGCAGGGTCACGTTCCGCAGCAGGCTACAAGCCCCGGCTTCGTCGCGTCCACCGCATTCTCGGCGCATGCCGTCGTCCTGAACTGCCCCAGCCCATCGGGCTTGTCGGAGCGCTGGCCTAGCCTGACGAGATGCTGTCGCAGGTGAAGGGCTTGACCCGGCATTTCACCGAGGAGACCCTTCGCGCGTACCTCCTCGATCGTTCGGTCCGTCGAGACGACGGCTGCCTGATCGTGCGCGGTTACGGCAGCCAACGGGGCGTTTATCAGAAGGTCGCCGGTCGGGCTTGGGCGCACATCGCGGCCTACGTCGTCTTCGTCGGCAACTTCGATCCGGACCTTGATGTGCACCACCTCTGCGGCGTTCCAGACTGCATCGAGCCCACCCACCTACGACAGGTGAGCCACGCCGACAACTGCCGCAACCGCAGGCAGCAGCCGCACTGCCGCAACGGACATGAGCGGGAGATCGACCCCGCGAGCGGTCGGTACCGCAAGGTCTGCCGAGTGTGCAACAACGAGGCGCAGAAGAGGTGGCGCATGCGTCAGGCCGCAGAGGTCGCCGCAGCCCGTGCGGCGCACGGCCGGCAGACGGCCTGAGGGTCCGCACCACCGTCTCGATCCCGGCCTGGCGTCAGGTGGAGTACTCAAGTCAACTCACGACACCATCTGAATCATTACGCACAAGAACTGTCATTATGATGCACGTCCGGTACGCACCTTTTGTGGCAGGTAATTACTGGATTGTTGTTACTGGTAATCCAATAATGCTGACGGGGTGGCTCCCGGCGACGTTGAGGTCTTCCGCGATGACCCTCCACCGGGCGGCGACCCGCTGACTGGCGGCCGGACGCTTGATCACCGCCGCGCATCGCGACGAGGTCCGGCGCGTCGATCAGGTCGCGCTCGTTCGACGCTGCCGTCGGCCCGGTACACAGGCGCCGGGCCGACGGCAGCGTCGGTTCAGGCTGCTCGGTAGCGGGTGGCCAGCTCGGGGCTCTGCGCGCCGAACGCCGCGAGGTCGGCCTTGAAGACCGCGTCAAGGAGGCCGGTGTCCTCGACGCCCGGAGCGCAGACCGTCTCCCCCAGTTCCAGGCCACGCAGGCTGGCGGTGACGACGTCGTCGGCCGTCATCCGGGGCATCCGACTCATGTCCAGGCCCTGACGCTCGTGGAACTCGGTGGCCACCACACCCGGGCACACGACCTGCACGGTGACCCCGGTGCCCTCCAGCTCCGCGCTCAGGGTCTGGGAGATGGCGACGAGGTAGGCCAGGCTTCCGCCGTAAACGGCGCGGCGGGGCATCTGGGAGTGCGGGGCGGGACCGCTGAAAGCGATCATGCCGGCCACGTTGATGATGGTGCCTTCGCCGCGTTCCTGCATACCCGCGACCACGGCGCGAGTGAGCATGGTGGGCGCGAGGACCTTGACGTTGACCAACTCGGCGGCCTTCGCGGCGGGGAGGTCGGCGAGGGGCATGTAGTGGGCGACACCTGCGTTGTTGACGAGCATGGTCAGCGGCTCGGTGGCGCAGATCTCAGCGACCGCGTCGATGCCCTCGGTGGTGGACAGGTCGGCGGCCACAGTCCTGACCGTGACCTCGGGGTGGGCGGCGGCGAACTCCTCAAGGCGGTCCTTGCGCCGGCCCACGATCACCAGGTTGAAGCCGTCGGCGGCCAGGCGTTCGGCGAAGGCCCTGCCGATGCCGGAGGTGGCGCCGGTGACGAGCGCGAGCTTGCTCACTGTTCTTCCTTCTTTCTGTGGTCGGCCGCCGCGGTCATCGCTCGGTGCCCTTGCGCCCGATTCGCGCCAGCACGATGTGATTGTCGTGCGGTCTCATGCACCAAGCCTGCGAAACGGCAGGGCGAGCAGCCAGACGTCTGGCCTTCCTGGGAACGCCGGTACCAGGCTGGCCGGAGTCGGCGCGGGCACACTGGCAGTCGTGGCAACGACGGAATTCGGGCAGGCGGTGCGCCGCTGGCGCGAGCGGGTCTCGCCGGAAACCGCTGGACTCCCCGTCGGCGGTCAGCGGCGTACCCCAGGGCTTCGACGCGAAGAGGTGTCCCAACTGGCCGGGATCTCCGTCGACTACATCACCCGACTCGAACAGGGTCGCGCCACCAGCCCGTCGCAACAGGTCGTCGAAGCCCTCGCCAGAGCCCTACGACTGTCCGGGCCGGAGCGCGCGCACCTCTACCAGCTGGGCGGGCTGCAGCCGCCCGGACCGGACAGCGTGCCCGCCCACCTCACACCCAGCGTGCAGCGCGTACTGGACCGGCTGACCCACACCCCTGTCGCCGTCTTCGACGCCGCGTGGACGCTCCTGCTGACCAACCCGTCCTACGCCGCCCTCATGGGCGACCCGTCCGGATGGCACGGCCACCAGCGCAACGCGGTGTGGCGCAACTTCCTCACCCCCAGCGACCGCGTACGACACACCCCACGGTCACGGCACGCCCTGCAGAGCGCCCTGATCGCCGACCTGCGCACCGCCACCGCCCGTTACCCTGCCGACCAGCGGCTCGGCCGGCTGGTCGCTGAACTGCTCATACAGAGTGACCGGTTCGCTGAACTCTGGAACACCGGCATCGCCGGCCACCACGAAGCCGCCCGCAAGACGATCGACCACCCGCACGTCGGCGCTGTCACCCTCGACTGCGACATCCTCACCGTGGCCGGCAGCGACCTGCGCATCATGGTCTACACCGCCGAACCCGGCACCGAGGACGCCGAGCGTCTGGCCCTGATCACCACCCTCGGCATTCAGACACTCGTCAACTAGGGCGTTCGCCTCCACGCACGCCGGTGGGTCGGCCTGTGAGGCGGTGGCCTCGGTCGACGGGCGGTGATAGTTGATCTCCGCTGGACGGGTTTCACAATACGATCGCTTCCCTCCCCCTTTATTGGAGGTCCGGATCTTGACCGAGTTGTACCCGCCGATCGAGCCGTACGACACGGGCATGCTCGACGTCGGCGACGGTAACCGCGTCTACTGGGAGGTGTGCGGCAACCCGGCCGGTAAGCCGGCGCTGGTCGTCCACGGCGGTCCCGGTTCCGGGTGTGGGACCGGCTGGCGCCGGTACTTCGACCCCGACCGGTACCGGATCGTCCTGTTCGACCAGCGTGGTTGCGGCCGCAGCACACCGCACGCGAGCGACCCGGCGACCGATATGCGGCACAACACCACGTGGCATGTGATCGCCGACATGGAGCGGCTCCGTGAACGCCTCGGCATCGACCGGTGGCTGCTGCACGGCGGTTCCTGGGGCTCCACACTCATCCTGGCCTACGCGCAGCAACACCCCCGACAGGTGTCCGAGATCGTCATCGCCGCCGTCACCATGACCCGGCGCGTCGACATCGACTGGCTCTACCGGGGCGTCGGCCGGTTCTTTCTGGCCGCATGCGGCAGGCGCTGAAAGACCTGACCTTCTCCGAGCACTCTGAATGGTTCGGCTTGGGCCCGCTGGCGCTCGCCCTCCTGGCCGGTTTCCGGGCACTCGTGGTCGACGCACCCTTCGCCCGCTGGGCTTGGACCGCCGTCGCCGTCCTCATGCTGATCCTCTGCGCCGTCTACGTCATCTGGACCAGGAAGAAGCGCTCCTGACCAGGAGGGAGGGCAGGCACCGCCATTCGCTGATCGCGGCGACCTGCACGGTGGCTTCGTACCGCATGGCGAGCTTGCGGCGGTTGATGCCGTACTCCACGGCATGACACTGCGTAGGTAGCGGGCGGTTCTGTGACGCCCGGTCAGGGCCGGAGCCAGCGATCGAACCAGGCCCGGGTCCGACGCAGGACGTCGAGTTGGTGGTTGCGTTCCCGGATCGAGTGGCCCTCTCTCGGGTAGATCACGAACTCGTGTTCGACGTCGAAGTGGCGCAGCGCCCGGTGCAGGTACACGGCCTGTCCGAGGGGGACGTTGGTGTCCTCGGCGCCGTGCAGGATGAGCACCGGAGTGCGGATGTGGCTGGCGAAGGAGACGGGGCTGACCGCGTCGTGTCGGTGTGGGCCGACGCCGGACCAGCCGGTGCTCCCACCGAGCGCCGCTTCGAACTGGCCGTTCTCCCCGGTCGCGGCGAGCATGCCCCAGTCGACGACGCCGGCGCCGACCAGTGCGGCGCGGAACCGGTCGGTGTGGCCGACGGCCCAGGCGGACATGAAGCCGCCGTGGCTCCACCCGGCGATACCCAACCGGTGGGGGTCGGCGATGTCCTGGGAGATGAGGAGGTCGATGCCGGTCTGGATGTCGGTCCACTCCTCCTGACCGACCCGGCCGGCGACGCTGGCGGCGAACTGGTGGCCGTGGCCCTGGCCGCCGCGCGGGTTGGGTAGGAACACCGCATAGCCGGCGGCGGCCAACCATTGTGCGCTGGGGAACCAGAACAACTGGCAACGGTCGGCGTAGCGGTCGTAGGGGCCGCCGTGCACGATCGTGATCAGCGGGAACGGGCCTTCGGAGGCAGTTCGTCCGACCGGGAGTACGAGTAGGCCGTCGAGGGCGAGGCCGTCGGTGGCCCGGTAGGCCAGCGGTTCCTGCGTACCGAGAGTGAGCCCGCTCAGTTCTGGGCGAGTGTCGGTGATCTTTCGTAGTGGCCCGGCCGGGGGCCCGACATGGACGTCGACGGGTCGATACCGGCTACCGGTCAACGCGGCGATCGTCCCGCCGGTGCCAGTGGTGGTGAGGTCGCTGAGGCGTCCCGGATGCTTCGACAGGATGGTGAGGTCGGTGGGGCCGAGCCGGGCCACTGTCGTGTTCAGGCCGTCGGCGAACACCACCAGTGCGGCGGCATCGGTCTGGCACAGCTCGGTGGGGCACATCGAGAGATCAGCGGTGCGGTTGCGCAGGACGCGGCTGCCCAGGGCGAGGTCGAACACGGCGGTACCGGCGTGTAGTGCCGGTGGGGTGAGGGCGAGGTAACCGAGGTGCCAGCCGTCCTCAGCTGGCCACCAGGCCAGCGAGCGCGCATCGGCCGCGACCGGTCCAAGGTCCTCCACGGTCGCTGTGACGTGGTCGAACAGGTGCAGCCGACCGCTGCGGGGGCCGTGGTCGCTGTCGGCGCTGGCCTGGGTGAGCACGGCGAGCGGGCCGCCGTCGGGCCGTTGCCGCAGGTCCACGACGTGTCGGTCGCCGAACACGTCCGGGGTGGTGACGCTGCCCGTGTGGAGGTCGAGCAGCCGCAGCCGGGCATGTGGTTCCCGCTCGCCGGCGACGATGGCGTCGTCGCGGTCCCGGGCGCGGCGGTCGTCCTCCTCGGTGGGTTCGTCCTCGGCGAGCAGGGCGACGAGGCCGGGGTCGGCGAGGGGCAGATGGTCGATGATGCCGGCGCGCCAGGTGGTCAACGCGGTCACCGTGGCGTCGGCGACGGCAAATCTGTACAGCTGTGGAGTGGCGCGGTCAGTGCGGTCGGACAGGAAGAACAACACCCTCGAGTCGGCTGACCAGCGTGGCCGAGACTCCGTCGCGGTGTCGGCGGTCGCCCGGCGCGATGCGCCCCCGTCATCGATGTCGACGAACCAAACCTGGGTGTCGAGGTGGTCACCGACCCGGCTGAGGGGAGCGACGACGTAGCCGAGCAGACGCCCGTTCCGAGCAAGTACGGGGGTCCGCAGCTCACGACCGTCGACTATGACCTCGGCGGTCAGACCTGTCATGCGGACCAGTCTGCCAACATCGGCGGGGCAACACGCGACCGGGCAGGACAGGTCGGCTGACGAATACGGGAACTCAGGGGCGGCTGCGGACAGGTACCGGTGTGACAGCTGAGATGCGGAGCCGAATCCGCGCGGGAGACACCGAGGCGTTCGGGGACCTCTTCGACGAGCACGCCGACGCGGTCCGTCGACATGCGGTGTGGAGCGGGAGCGACCCGGCGCTCGCCGACGACGTGGTGTCGCTGACCTTCCTCGAGGCGTGGCGGATCCGCGAGTCGCTGCGGCCGGACGGGGACACTCTCCGGCCGTGGCTGCTCGGCATCGCCACCAACGTGCTGCGCAACCGGCGGCGGGCGGCGCGGCGGCACCGGGAGGCGCTCCGGCGGCTGCCGGCACGCGACACGGTTCCCGACTTCGCCGACGAGGTGGTCGGTCGGATGCACGACGCCGACCAGGTGGCCGCCGCTATGGCGGCGCTGCGGGCACTGCGTCGGGCGGACCGGGAGGTGTTCCTGCTGTGCGTGTGGTCGCAACTGGACTACGCGGCGGCCGCCGAGGCGCTGGGCGTACCCGTCGGGACGGTGCGGTCACGGCTGTCACGGGCCCGGACCCGGCTGCGGGCGTTGGCCGAGCAGGAGATGGCACGTACCCGAAAGATCCCCATCGAGCAGGGAGAGTACCGATGAGCGAGCCCACCGCCCCCCACGTGCCGACCCTGCCGGCCATGCGCCGGCAGGCACTGCGACACCACCTGATGAACGAGATCGGACGGCCGGCCCGGCGGCCGCGACGGATGCTGGTGCTCGCGCCGGCGGCAGGCGTGCTGACCGCCGTGGTCGCGGCCGGCGTGGTCACCCAGCCGTGGGCGCCGGACAGCGCGCCACTGGTCGTGGCGGTCGCGCCGGGAGAACGCGCCGGCGCCACGATGCTGCTGAACCGGATGGCCGAAGCCGCCGTCGACAAGCCGGTCCCGACGTCCGGCGAGGGCGAGTACGTCTACATCCGGAGCCAGGGTGCCTTCGCCGAGGTGGGCGACGGGCCGGCCCGACTGCAACCGGTACGCGAACGGGAGCTCTGGATCCCGCGCTACGAACCGGGCAATGGCCTGCTGCGGGAGCCGCGCTTCGACGTACCCCTCGCGGAGGTGATCCCCCGGCAGTCGCGACTCGACGACGTGACGCCGAACGCGGCGCTCGTCGACCTGCCCACCGACCCGGATGCTCTGCTGGCGAAGCTCTACCGGGAGCGGGAGCAACGGGGTCGGGGTAACAGCCGCGACGGCGCGGCGTTCACCGCGATCGGCGACGTCCTGCGCGAGTCGCTGGTGCCGCCCCAGACCAGCGCGGCGCTCTACCGGGCGGCGGCGAAGATCCCCGGGGTCGAGGTGGTCCGTGGGGTCACCGACGCGGCCGGCCGGCGGGGAATCGCCGTCGGGCACACCGAGCTCGACAGACGCGACGAGTGGATCTTCGACGAGCGGACGTTCGAGTACCTCGGCGAGCGCAGCTATCTCGTGGCGGACACCCCCGACGGACCCGCCGGCACGGTGTTGGGAACGACGGCGGTGCTGCAACGGGCGGTCGTGTCCGCCCTCGGGGAGCGCCCGGAGCGGTAGCCGGTGCGGCGCGATTTGACCCTCGACCGGGTCGAGGCCCGAGCATCGGCGGCATGGACGAACAGCCCACACCCGACCCGACCATGACGCGCATCATCGAAGCGGTGCAGCTCGGCCAGGCCGGTGATCCGACGGAAGCCCGGCACCGCCTCACCGCGCTGTGGGACGAGATCGGCGCCGGCGGCGACGCCCTGCACCGCTGCACCCTGGCCCACTACCTCGCCGACCTGCAGGAGACTCCCGAGGTCGAGTTGGTGTGGGACGAACGCGCCCTCGCCGCCGCCACCGACCTCACCGACGAACGTGCCCAGCAGCACCACCACGCGCTCCAGGTGCGGGGTTTCCTGCCGTCGCTGCACCTGAACCTCGCCGACGTGCACCGACGACTGTGCGACACCGCCCGGGCCCGGGCACACCTGAGCACCGCTCGGAGCCTCGCCGAGTACCTGCCGACCGACCAGTACGGCGATCTGATCCGCGCGGGTATCCAGCACGTCGACCAGGCTCTCGCGGCGGGCTCGACCCAGCGCCTCGACTCGCACCCCGCCGCAGCCGGCTGACAACGCCCGGCGGGTCGCGGTGCCTACGGCGCTACCGCCGCTGGTTCGGCTGCCGGATCCCGTGGCGGCTGGGCGCGGACCGGCTGGCGCTGGAGGACGACGACGGAGGACAGCACCAGGGCACCGCCGACGAGCTGCACCACTGTCAGGTTCTCGCCGAGGACCACCGTGGCGAGTACGGCGGTGACCACCGGTTCGACGGTGGACAGGATGGCGGCGGTGGACGGACCGGTGCGCCGCAGCCCGGCGAAGAAGGTCAGCATCGCCACGACTGTGGACACCACGGCGATGCAGGCCAACCAGAACCACCCCCGCCACCCGAAGTCCAGGTCGACGCCGCCGGTCAGCAGGGCGCGGACGGCGAGGGTCCCGGCCGCGCCGGTCAGCACCAGCGTGGACAGCACCACGGGTGCCAGCCGGTGCACGACGGTGTCGGCGACCAGGATGTAGATCGTGTACGTCAGCGCGGCGGCGAAGGCCAGCAGCGCCCCGAGCGGATGGAAGCCCACGCCACCGGCGCCGAGCAGGACCAGTAGCGTTCCGCCCGACGCGGCCACCAGCGCGGCGCCGCGCCTCGGGGAGAGCCGGTCCCGGCCGAGCAGCACCGCCCCCACTGTCACCAGGACCGGGTACGTGTAGAGGATCAGAGCCAGCAGCGAGGCGTCCATCAGTTCCAGCGCGGAGAAGAACAGACCCGCCTGGGCGGCGTACCCGACGGCACCCAGCCCGATGGCGACGGCCAGCAACCGGCGGCCGTTCATCGCTGGCCGCCCGGGAGCTGGCGAAGCGCGGCGCAGGCCCGGGCGCACCAGCAGGGCGACGCCGAGCAGGACGGCGGCCAGGGTGAACCGCACCAGCAGCAACTCCCCGGTTGGGACGCCGGCGTCGTAGGCGAGCTTGCCGAAGATCGCCATGGCGCCGAAGCACGCCGCGGACAGGAGACACAGTGCTGCACCCATGCAGCAAGGATCGAAGACCCAACCGATCAGGTCCAGCGATGATTCCCGGAGGTCAATCATTAGGATTCCCGCATGATCGAGCTTGACCTGCGGCGGTTGCGCTTCCTGCGTGAGTTCGAGGAGCGCGGCACCCTGGCGGCGGTGGCGGCGGCTCTGGGTTACAGCCCGTCCACGATCTCCCAACAACTCGCCCTGTTGGAGAAGGAGGTCGGCGCCCGTCTGCTCGACAAGGCCGGCCGCGGCGTGCGGCTCACCGATGCCGGGCACCTCCTCGCCCAGCACGCGCGCGTCCTGCTCTCCGCCGCCGAGGCGGCGCAGGCCGACCTCGCCGCTCTCGGCGGCGACATCCGCGGCACCGTCCGCGCCGGGGGCCTGCAGTCAGCGGCCCGCCGCCTGCTCATCCCCGCCGTCGCGCGCCTGAAGGCCGAGCACCCGCAGGTCCGCGTGGAAATCTTCGAACTCGAACTCGAACAGTCCCTGCCCGGCCTGCGCCTCGGCACTGTCGACCTCGTCATCGGCGACGAGTACGACAGTCATCCCCGCCCACGACCGGCCGGTCTGCGCTTCACGCTCCTGCTGGAAGAGCCCCTGAGGATCGTGCTCCCCGCCGCGCATCCACTCGCCCGCTCCGGCGGACCCGTCGCGATGGCCGATCTGCGGTCCGAGATCTGGGCCGCCTCGGCCGAGGGCACCGGTCACCACGCCATGGTGGTCGGGACCTGCCGCGCCCTCGGCGGCTACGAACCCGACCTGCGGCACCGCTCCAACGACGCGGACGTCCAACTCGAACTGGTCCGCGCCGCGACGGCTGTCGCCCTCATGCCGGCCCTGACCCTGCCCCGCGACGACCCGGCGCTCGCGATCCGGGACATCGCCGAGACCACCCTCAGGCGCCGCCTGGTCGCCGCCACCCGGGACACGCCGCCCGCTCCCGCGCTCATCGCCCTCCTGGCGGCGGTGACGGACCAGGTCCACGAACTGCGCGTGTAGAGATCAGCGCAGCATCGCCCGGGTCATCCGGCGGGTGGCGACGTACATCGCGACCGAGCCGAACGCGACGAGGTACGCCACCGGGATCAGCAGGTCCCAGCCGAGGCGACCCAACGCTGGTTCGCGTACCAGCTCGATGCTGTGGTAGAGCGGCAGTGCCTGGATCACGGGTCGCACCGCCTCCGGGTAGACCGACAGGGGGTAGAACGTCGTGGCGAACAGGTACATCGGCAGCATGACCAGCTGGATGTACTGGAAGTCGGCGAAGTCGCGCAGGTACGTGGTGACGGCCAGCCCCGCCGCGGCGAACGCGTACGCGATCAGCGCCGACGCGGGTAGGGCCAGCAGCACCCAGGGCGAGGTGACCAACCCGCCCACCGCCATGAGGGTGAGGAAGCCGATCGACGTGAGCAACGCGTTGATCATGGCGCTGGTGACCTCGCCGACGGCGATGTCGGTGACCGACAGCGGTGTCGGCAGGATCGCCTCGTAGGTCTTCTCGACCCTCATCCGGATGAAGACGCCGAAGCTGGTCTGGTTGAACGCGGTGTTCATCGCTGTCGTGGCCAGGATCGCCGGGGCCACGTAGACGACGTAGGGGACCTCGACCCCGGGGACCGTACCGACGAGCAGCCCGACGCCGATGCCGATCGACAGCAGGTAGAGGATCGGTTCGACGAGCGCGTTGAGCAGCGGGGTGACCGACCGGCGGTAGATCATGAAGTTGCGTTCGATGAGCGCGAGGGCTCGGCGTCTCGTCCACTCGGGTACGACGACGGTGGTCATGCTGTCTCCACGAGGCTCTGGGCGGGGATCGTCACGGGTGCAACCGTCGGCGGTAGGTGACGCGGGCGACGAGGAAGCCGCCGATCGCGAGGGTCAGCAGGTAGGCGATGTGTACGGAGCTGCCGCTGACAGTCGCCGTGCCGAGGCTGAGCGTGCGGCACAACTCCACCCCGTGCCACAGCGGCAGCAGGTAGGACACCGGCCGGATCCACTCGGGTAGCTGCGAGACGGCGAAGAACGTGCCGGAGAACATGTAGAGCGGCATGATGACGAAGCGGAAGACCGTGTCGATGTGGCGCAGCTTGCGCACACCGACCGCCCACGCCGCGGCCGGTGCCGCGAACGCGACCCCGGTGAGCGTCGCGCCGAGCAGCGCGCCGAGGGCCCACCATCCCCCGATCAACCCGAACGCGGCCATCACCGCGATGAAGGCGGCGCTGGCGACGAGCACCCGGAAGGCGATGAAGAGCAGGTGCCCGGCGGCGAGCTGTTCCGGGTCGAGTGGTGTCGGCGTGGCGCTGCGGTAGGCCCCGAAGCCGGCGGCCCGGGCCACGCCCCCGGCCCCCTCCAGGAACGCGTTCTGCATCGCGGCGGCGGCCAGCATGCCCGGTGCGAAGAACGCGGCGTAGGAGACGCCGGCGATCTGGGCCGGCGCGTTGTCGTCGACGAGGGAGCCCAAGCCGGCACCGATGCCGATCAGGAACAGCAACGGGTTCAGCACGTTGATCACGATCGAGCCGCGCCAGGTACGCCGGTAGCGCGTGACCCAGTATCGGAATGCGCGAAGCACCAGTGGTCCCCCTGCTACTCGATGAGCGAACGGCCGGTGAGCTTGAGGAACACGTCCTCCAACGTCGCGCGGCGGACCAACGCGGTGAGCGGCGTGAGCGACATGGCGTGCACCGCGGCGAGGGCGGCCTCTCCGTCGGCGGTGTAGACGAGCACCCGGTCGGGAAGCGGTTCGACGCGACCGTCGCTGCCGGTGGCCAGCGCCGACGTGCGTAGCTTCTCCGCCGCGGTGTCCCGTTCGTCGAGGCGGAAGCGCAGTTCGAGGACCTCCCGCGTGGCGTACCTGTCGATCAGGTCCCGGGGAGAGCCCTGCGCGACGATGCGGCCGTGGTCGACGACGATGAGCCGGTCGCAGAGTTGCTCGGCCTCGTCCATGTAGTGCGTGGTGAGGATGAGCGTGACGCCCTCCTGTTTGAGCTGGAAGAGCCGGTCCCACAGGATGTGTCGCGCCTGCGGGTCGAGGCCGGTGGTCGGCTCGTCGAGCAGCAGGATGTCGGGTTCGTTGATCAGCGAGCGGGCGATGGTGAGTCGCCGACGCATGCCGCCGGAGAGCGTCTCGACCTGGTCGCCGGCCTTCTCCTGAAGCTGCGCGAAGTCCAGCAGTCGGGTGGCCCGTTCCCGGATGACGGCGCGTGGCAGGCCGAAGTATCGCCCGTAGATGTGCAGGTTCTCCCGGACGGTCAGTTCGTTGTCGAGGTGGTCGTCCTGGGTCACGACGCCCAGCCGGGCGCGGATCTGTGGTCCCTGTGTCATCGGGTCCATGCCGAGCACACGCAGGGTGCCGCCGCTGATCGGCGACGTCGCGGCGATCATCCGCATGGTGGTGGACTTGCCGGCGCCGTTGGGGCCGAGGAGCCCGAACGACTCGCCCCGCTCAAGCGCGAAGTCGATGCCGTCGACAGCGCGGAACTCCGCTGTGGACCCGCGTGGTGGATAGGTCTTGGTCAGATTCCTCGCCTGGACGAGGGGTTGCTCGCTCACCATGGCAGCCTAGAAAATCCAACAACAGACTGCAATATTTAAACAGAGCATTGTAATTTCTAGACTATCCCCTGGGGTTGGTCGCCGATCTCGATTGCCACGCCCGACCGGACCTGCGAGGGTCGACGGATGTCACAGGTGACCGGCGGCGACCTGCTCCAGGCGGCCGACGAGATGACGCGCGTACTGCACCCGCACCGCGAGCGCGACTGGTCGGTGCCCGCCGGCACGTTGACGTGGAGCTGCTGGACCACGGCGGCCCACGTCGCACACGACCTCCTCGCGTACGCCGGCCAGGTCACCGGCCGCCCGGAGGACGGCTACCTGCCGTACGACCTGCGGGTCTCCCCCGACGCGAGCCCGGCGCAGACCCTCACCGTGGTGCGGGCCTGCGCCGGGATGCTCGCCGCCGTCGTCGACGCGACCCCGCCTGACGCGCGGGCCTGGCACTACGGCCCCTGCGATCCGGCCGGCTTCGCGGCGATGGGCGTGGCCGAGACCCTGCTGCACACCCACGACATCACCCTCGGCCTCGGCGTGCCGTGGCAGCCACCGCAACGGCTGAGCGCACTGGTGCTGGGGCGACTCTTCCCGGAGGCCCCGGCCGACCCCGCCCCCGAGGTGCTGCTCTGGATGACCGGCCGTGGTGAGTTGCCCGGCCGGGCGCGGCGTACCTCCTGGAATTGGCACGCTGCCGTGGACTGACGGGCTGGACCGCGCGCTACCGCGTCCGCCCCGGATGAAGCTGACGGACGGGCACCGGCAACACGTGCCGGTGCCCGTCCAGCGGAAAGGTCGGCGGCCGGGCGGGCAGCGTCTCCTCGTAAAGGAAGCCGCACTTCTGTGCCACCCGGCAGGACGCGACGTTGTCCACCTGGTGCAGCAGGTCCAGATGCGTCAGCCCGGGGAACCTGTCGAACGCCCAGCCGCTGAGCGCGGTGACCGCGCGCGGGGCGACCCCGCGACCGCGCGCCCACGACGCCGTCCAGTAGCCCACCTCCGGTGCGGGACGCTCCGGCGTCACCCCCTTGAGCACCACGTTCGCCACCAGCCGTGGACCATCCGCGTGGTCCTCGAGGACGGCGAAGCTGTACCGCCGGCCGTCGGCCCAGTCCTGCCGCGTCCGCTCCAGCCAGTGCCGGCCCTCGTCGACGCTGGTCACTGGCAGCCGAGTCCATCGGCGCAGCACCGGATCCCGGTACGCCGCCAGCAGCGCCTCCAGGTCGTCGTCCACCCAGGGCCGCAGGGCAAGCTCCGACGCCCGCAACTCGATCACCATCCGCACAGTCTGCCGATGGCGTGCAAGGCCGACCAGACGGGTCAGCGCGACCGGCGCAGCCATGGCAGCGGCCACCAGGTACGGCGGGACCGGGGCGGCGGGGCGACGACGGCGGCCCGCTCGGTCGGTGACGTCGAGACGCTGGGCGGGGAGTGCTCGGCGCGCCAGCGGCGGACCACCTCGTCGGCGTTCACCGGACGCACCACCACCCGGGGGCCGTCGGGGTTGCGGAGCCAGGCCACGATCTGCGCGTTCAACTGCCCCACGACGTCGCGTACGGACTGTTCGGTGGGCAGGTCGCGGACCTCGTCGGGGATCTGCTCGATGCGTCGGCGCAGCTGTAGCGGGGTGGGCAGGAGCAGGTCGCTGGGCAGCGCCTCACGCTCCAGGAAACTCTTGATCCACCATGACTCGTCGTACGGCGTACCTCGGCCGGGGATCGGCTTGCCCATGCCGGGCAGGTTGTCGAACTCGCCGCGCTGCGCGGCTCCCCGGATCTGCGCCTCCACGGCCGCTTCCCACGCTTCGGTCACCCTGCGGCACCTCCCCCGGCCACGGTAGCCCGTCGCCTCCGGACGGCAACGGTCGTCGGAAGAGATCAGCGCACCCGCCCCGGTGACCATTCCCGGCCGGTGGTGCCACCGGACTGAAGCGCAGGCCACGGGCCGCAAGGTGGCCCTCGGCCGGCATGTTCGTCCCGATTACGGTCAGTGTGGGGACTATCGAACGGGGGAACACCGATGGTGAGTTCGGGTGCGCTGCTGGGCATCGCGCTTGTCGCGTTGGGGCTGGTGCTGACACCGGGCCCGAACATGGTCTACCTGGTGTCCCGCTCGGTCGCGCAGGGCCGCCGGGCGGGGCTGGTCTCGCTGCTCGGGGTGGCCGCCGGTTTCGGGGTCTACCTGGCCACGGCGGTCGCCGGCCTGGCCGCCGTGTTCGTCCTGGTGCCGACGCTGTACGCGGTGGTGAAACTGGCCGGCGCCGGCTACCTGCTCTGGTTGGCCTGGCGGACGCTGCGCCCCGGCGGGCACTCACCGTTCACGCCCGCGCCGCTCCCACCGGACCCACCCCGGCGGCTGTTCACCATGGGTCTGGTCACCAACCTGCTGAACCCGAAGATCGCCATCCTCTACGTGTCGCTGCTGCCCCAGTTCGTCGACCCGGCGCGCGGGCACCTGGCCACGCAGAGCCTGCTGCTCGGCCTCACCCAGATCGCTGTCGCGCTGAGCGTGAACGCGCTGATCGTGCTCACCGCCGGCTCCCTCGCGGGGTTCTTCGCCCGCCGACCCGTGTGGCTACGGGTGCAGCGGTGGGTGACCGGTACGGCGCTGGCCGCGCTTGCCGTGCGGATCGCCACCGACCGGTCCCGCGCGGCGGTCGCCGCGCCCTGACCCGACGGTCACCGGCCGCGGTGGCGGCGGACCATCCCGGCGGCCAGCGGCGCGGCGTCCAGGTCACCGGCGGCGAGCCGGGCGGCGAGGGTACGGCGCACCAGCCGGTCGGCCAGCGCGGGCACGTGCCGGCCGACGGCCATCTCCAGGCGGCCACGGGCGGTGGTGGCCACGTCCCGGGGTGCCCGGCGGGCGGTGGCGGTACGCAGGATCGCCGCGACCACCCCCTGCACCGGCTCGGGGCGGGACACCCCTTGCAACGACAGTCCCGCCTCGGCCGTGCTGTCGTGGATGGGTGAGGCGACCATGCTCGGGTAGACGACGCTGACCCCGACGTGGGTGCCCACCTCGTGCCGCAACGCGTCGGCGTACGCCACCAGGGCCCGCTTGCTCACCCCGTACGCGGCGGCGAGAGGCAGCGGTAGCACCGCCATCCGACTGGCCACGAAGATGACCCGTCCGTGGGCGGTGACCAGCGGCGGTAGCGCGGCGGCGGTGGTCCGCCACGCGGCGAGCAGGTTGACCTCCAGTTGCCGGCGGACCACCTCGTCGGGTGGCAGTTCGGCCGGGGCGGGCCCACCCACCCCGGCATTGTTGATCAGCAGGTCGAGCCCGCCGAGCTGGTCGACGGCGGCCCGCACCGCCGGCGCCACGGCGTCCGGGTCGGTCAGGTCGCAGCCGAGCACCGGCACCTCGCCGTCGGGCTGAGGGTGCAGGTCGAGCCCCACCACCCGCGCGCCGGCGGCG
>NZ_JBSFBM010000072.1:0-21683 GCF_053592955.1 Micromonospora sp. NPDC002411
GCCCGTGACCGCACCGGCGTGCACCCCGCGTGTGACAGTCGGTCGCGCGGGTAGTCGCCGGCATGCCGACCACTCTGATCACCCCGATGGCGGACCGGAAGCGCCTGGCGCGCCGGCTTGCCGGCACCGGGCGGGGCTTCGCCGAGCAGTACGGCTTTCGGGTGACCAACAATCCGGCGAGCCTGTTCCAGGTGCTCTATCTGGCGGTGCTGCTGGCCCGTCGGGGTGACTTCCGCCGGGCGTTGGACGGTGCCCGGGCGTTGCGCGACGAGGGCTGGGACAGCGCGGCAGGGCTGGCCCGTTCGCTGCACGAGGACCGGGTGCGGGTGCTGCGTGCCAGCGGTCAGCGAGGCGACGTGGACGCCCTCGCCGCCGTGCTGGGCGACCTGGGTCGCACAGTTGTCGAGCGATACCGGGGTGATCTGCGGAGGTTGCGGGCGTTGGCGCACCACGATCCGGCTCGGGAGCGGGAGCTCCTCGCCGAGCTTCCCGGTGTCGACGGCCAGGTCGTCGACCTGTTCCTCCGCGAGGCGCAGGCGTTGTGGCGGGAGGTCGCCCCGGTGGCCGACCGGCGCGCGTTGGCGGCGGCTCGTCGGCTCGGGCTGGGCAGGTCGGCGGATGATCTGGCCGGCCTGGCCAGCGGGGAGTCGGAGCAGCTTGCCTGGCTGGTGGGGGCGCTGGCGCGGGTCGACCTTGAGCACCGGTACGCGGAGGTGACGGGCCGATCATGACGTGTGGTGGCCCACACTTCGCCAAATACTGACCGAATGGAGGATGTTCTGTCGTATGGTTGGACCCGGCAGTGCTGGCCGCTCGGTTCGAGCGGCCATCCACCGCCTGGTGACGGCACCCGGTTCGGGTGCGGTTCACCGCCTGGGCAGGTTTGCGTGGCGCCCCGGGTCGCGGTTCGTGACCAGGGGGCGCCCGCCTGTCCCGGCGATTCGTTCGACCCTCGCCCCCGTGTCGTCCCCGGGGCCGCCACGGTCGCTCCGTAGGCCGGACCGCGAGGAACGACTCAGCGCGCAAGACCCGCCAGCAGGTTCACTGTCACGGCGATGATGAACGCCCCGAACAGGTACGACACCATCGAGTGCCGCAGCACCGTACGACGCATCTCGTTGCTGGTCAGGTTGGTGTCGGACACCTGGAACGTGGTCCCGATAGTGAACGCGACGTACGCGAAGTCGGAGTAGCAGGGCGGCTCGGGCTGGTTGAAGTTCACCCCGCCGTCCGGGCCGGTGTAGTAGATCCGGGCGTACCGGGCGGCGAACACGGTGTGCACCACGAACCAGGAGAGCACCACGCTCAGCACGCCCAGCCCGCTGTGCAGCTCGCGGGTCACACCGGGAGGCGCGCTCTGGGCGCTGGCCACGACCAACCCCACGGCCAGCAGGCTGGCCAGGCAGGCGACGAGCAGGAGCGCGTCGCGGACCGCCCGGTTCGGGTCCTCGTGCACTGCCAACCGGGCGGTCCGCTCGGCGTCCATCGGCCAGATTTTGAGCCACACCAGCACGAGCCAGCTCAGGGCGCCCACGTCCCAGCCGGCCAGCGCGGCGAGGGGCACTGGCAGCAGCAGCGCGAAGAGGCCGCCGGCGACGACGCCGGCCACCGCCACCACGGCGAGTTGCCGCGCGGCGGGGAAACGCACCTCCACGGGCCGGGATGGGCTGGTGTGGGTCATCGGTGACGAGTCCGTGTCCGGGCGGTCGACGTCACCGCCGGGTCAGATGCCGCGCAGATGCTGCGAGACCCGGTTGTGCTTCTTGTCCCGGGCCTGCTCGGCCCGCTGGGCGGCGCCCACCTCGGGTGCCGCCTCGATGCCGGCCGACCGGGCGACCTCGGTGCCGTTGGCGTAGTCCACCGGCGGCAGCGCGCGCAGCGCCTTCAGCACGTCCGGCGGGGCGCCCTCCCGTTCGGCCTCACGGACCACGTCGGCCTTCTCGGCCGGGTAGTCCAGGCTCGACAGGTACTGCAGGACCTCGGCGTAACTCGCCATGGCAGGGGCTCCCTCGGGCATCGATGTGGTGACGACCGGCGGCGGTTACCCGCCCGCCGGCCGGTCACGCCCGCCGGGCGCAGGAAACCCCGCCGTTTCCGCTGGGTCGCCGCGGGTAGTCGCAGACGCCGACGCGAGCCCAGAGGGAGTACGCGATGAACTACGACACCTTCATCGACCAGGTTTCCCAGCGCACCGCGACGTCGTCCGAGCGGGCGGTGGAGTTGACCCGGGCGGTGTTGGAGACGCTCGCCGAGCGGTTGACCGGCGGTGAGGTCCTGGACCTGGCCGTTCAACTGCCGCAGCCGTTGCAGTTGGTGCTCAAGCCGAGCCCGAGCACCGAGCAGGCCGACCGGTTCGGTGCGGCCGAGTTCGTCGCGCGGGTCGCGTTACGTGCCGGTGTGGAGGAGCCTGCCGCCGACGACGCCGTCCGGGCGGTCTTCACCACTCTGCGCGAGGCGATCACCGGTGGTGAGTTCGACGACGTGGTGACCCAGTTGCCGCGTGACTACCGGGGTCTGGTCGAGCAGGCGATGGCGCCGGGCGTGACGCTTCGTCGCGCCTGACAGCGGCCTTCCCGGTCACACACAGCTGTTTACCAGGGCAACCATCAATGTCCCGCTTGGCATGGCGATTCGGCCTGGCCTAACCTTGTCGTGCGAGGGGAGTACTTCCCACGAACCATTCCGGTCAGTACGGCGCGCCCGGCGCGCCTCGGGTGGTTGCCCATCACGGTGATGGGTGAAGGAGACCTCGAACATGACGGTGTTCGAGGAGACCCCAATGCGCGAAGTGTCGTATCTGTCCGCCGCCAGTGACCTGTCGTCGGTCGGCACGCCCACGCTGTGGGCGGTCACGATCATCGGCGTGGTCCTGCTGCTGGTGCTGGACTTCCTGGTCACCCGTCGCCCGCACGAGGTGTCCATGCGGGAGGCCATCGGCTGGTCGGCGTTCTACATCGCCCTGCCGTTGGCGTTCGGCGCCTGGATCTGGTCCCGCTACGGCTCCCAGCAGGGCGTGGAGTACCTCACCGGTTATCTGGTGGAGAAGTCGCTCTCGGTCGACAACCTCTTCGTCTTCATGCTGCTGCTGGCCGCGTTCGCGGTGCCGGCGGTGCTGGCCCAGCGGGTGCTGCTCTACGGCATCGCCGGCGCGTTGGTGCTGCGGGCCGTGTTCATCGCCCTCGGCGCGGCCGCCCTGCAGACCCTCGACTTCGCCTTCCTGCTCTTCGCGATCATCCTCATCGCCACGGCGGTGAAGCTGCTGCGTGACGCCCTGTCCGGGCACCAGCAGGAAGTCGACATCAACAAGATGCGCTCGGTGAAGCTGCTGCGCAAGGTCATGCCGGTGGTCGACGACTACCACGGCACCAAGATGACCGTCCGCCAGGGCGCGAAGCGGGCACTCACCCCGTTCGCCCTGGTGGTGGTCGCGGTGCTGGCCACCGATGTCGTCTTCGCTGTCGACTCGGTGCCGGCGGTCTACGGCATCACCGAGGACCCGTACCTGGTCTTCGCCACCAACGCGTTCGCCCTGCTCGGCCTGCGGGCGCTCTACTTCGTCCTGCACGCGGCGCTGAGCCGGCTGGTGCACCTCAGCTACGGCCTGGCCATCATCCTCGCGTTCATCGGCCTCAAGCTGGGCCTGCACTGGGCGCACGGCATCTGGGACAGCGTGCCGCAGATCCCCACCCTGGCCTCGCTCGGCGTGATCATCGGTGTGCTGGTGGTGGTCACCGTGACCAGCCTGCGCGCCACCCGGGGCGGCGACCTGCCCGAGGACCGCAAGGTCGTCGCCGAGCGGCACTGACCGCGCCGCGCCGGGCGACGAGGGGGTACGCGGGAAACCTCCCGCCCCCACCGGCGCGGGTGGTACGACTGTGCAATGGGAATCGTGTCACCGGGTTTTCAGGGTCGGCCCCGAACGCAGGAGCCGGCCCTGCCGCCTGGTCAGTACCTGACCGAGGACTTTCCGGTGCTCTCGGCCGGCCCGACGCCCCGGGTCTCCCTGGACACCTGGGAGTTCGTCATCTCCGCCGAGAACGGCAGCGAACACCGCTGGTCGTGGCAGGAGCTGATGGCTCTGCCGCAGGAGACGCCGCACGTGGACATCCACTGCGTCACCCGCTGGTCGAAGCTCGGCACCACCTGGCAGGGCGTCTCACTGGACACCCTGCTCGCCGACGTCGACACGGGGGCGCACTTCGCGCTCGCGCACTCCTACGGCGGCTACAGCACCAACCTGCCGCTGGACGACCTGCGCGGCGGCCGGGCCTGGGTGGCGCACACCTTCGAGGGTGCCCCGCTCGCCGCCGAGCACGGCGGCCCGGCGCGGCTGCTCGTGCCGCACCTCTACTTCTGGAAGTCCGCCAAGTGGGTTCGCGGCATCCGGCTCAAGACGATGGACGAGCCGGGGTTCTGGGAGACCGCCGGCTACCACGACTACGGGGACCCGTGGCGCGAACAGCGGTACCAGGGTGACTGAGCGCACCGTGGCGACGAGCAGCCCGCCCCGGACGGCCAACCGCTGGCAGGTCGGTCGGCTGGTGGAGCGCCGGGTGGAGACACCTACCGCGCAGACCCTGGTGCTGGAGGTGCCGGACTGGCCGGGTCACCTGCCCGGGCAGCACGTCGACCTGCGCCTGACCGCCCCGGACGGCTACCAGGCGGCCCGGTCGTACTCCATCGCCGGGCCGGTCGTGGACGGCCCGGGCGGCCCGCGCATCGAGGTGACCGTCCAGCGCGTGCACGACGGCGAAGTGTCCCCGTACCTCATCGATGTCTTCGGCGAGGGCGACCCGGTGGAGGTCCGCGGACCGCTCGGTGGGTGGTTCATCTGGCGGCCGGAGGAGACCGCGCCGGTGCAGCTCGTCGCCGGCGGCTCCGGGATCGTGCCGCTGATGGCGATGATCCGGGCCCGCCGCGCCGCCGGCAACAAGGCGGCGTTCCGGCTGATCTACTCGGTGCGCACCCCCGGTGACGTGATCTACGCCGACGAGCTTCGCCGCCGGGTCCGCGACGACTTCGGCCTGGACGTCGCGTACGTCTACACCCGCGAGGCGCCCGAGGGTTGGCGCGGCGACCCGCACCGCATCGGGCTCGCCGACGTCAACACGCACGGGTGGCCACCGGACCTGCAACCGCTCACCTACGTGTGCGGCCCGACCGCGTTCGTGGAGACCGTCGCCGACCTGATGGTGGGGCTCGGGCATCCGTCGCGGCGGGTCAAGACCGAACGCTTCGGCCCCACCGGCTGACGCACGCCCTGTCGAGGAGATCCGATGACCGAGATGTCGTACGTGGACGGCAACATGCTCGACGGCCCGATGCGCGAGCTGTTGACCGTGGACCTGAGCAGCGCGACGGGTCGCTGTGAGAACTGCGGGATGACCGGCTCGATGGCCAGCCTGCACGTCTACTCGCACGCCCCGGGTCTGGTAGCGCGCTGCCCGTCCTGCGAAGCGGTGATGATGCGACTGGTCCGTGGGCCGGACCGGGCCTGGCTGGACATGCGCGGCACGACCTTCCTCCAGGTCCCCATGCCGATGCAGCAGCCGTTCTCCGGCCCGCTCTGAGGAGCAGGCGCCCCGGTCAGCGGCGGAGGAGGTCGTAGGCCCGGGCGAGGTCGTCGGCCCAGGCCGAGTCGTGGTCCCGTTCGAACGCGCGGTGCAGGCGGTCGCGTACCGCCTCTCGGCGTAACCAGTCTCCCAGGAGGCTCGGCTTCCTCTTCAGGAAGTCGACTCTGCTGACCATCTCGGCCAGGTGACGGTCTGCCGACGAGGTGGGCGTGGCGTCCCAGACGTCGAGGAATCGTTCGACGCGCTCGCCGGCCGCGCGGGCCGCGTCGAGGAACGTCGCTGCGTCCTCGAAGGCCCCCAGTCGCGGCGGGTGGTGGGCGAGTAGCGACCGCCACACCGCGTCGAGGTACGCGTCGATGGCCTCCTGCTCGTCCTGGGGCCAGGTGCGCCACTCCTCGCGGGGGAGCTTGCCCAGGATGATGCCGGGGTACAGGTCCTCGGACACCACCAGCGACTCGAGAAACACCGGGAGCAGGCTCTTCACGTCGTCGCGGCTGCCGACGGTGTTGCCGAGGCTGATGGTCAGTGAGAACAGGTCGTGCTCGTCGACCAGCACGTCGCCCTTGCAGTGCGGGCAGCCGTCGAGCACCGCACGGCGCGGGTAGCGGGCGAACACGTCCCGAACGCGTGCCAGGGCAACCGCGAGATCGTCGTCCATCGGCTGATCCTCGCATCCACTGTCGACGACGGGCTCGCCGATTACTCGCGGGTGCGGGTGACCTGACCTGTCTTCGGCCTCCTCAGGGGGCATCAGGGCGTCGGGGTTGGGCCGATGGCCGACGGCCGGTGCGGACGGCGTACGCCCGTTTCATCTTGACGTAGTTGCCGCACCCGGCCATGGAGCACCAGCGGCGGGTCTGGTTGCGGGAGGAGTCGTAGTAGGCCCAGCGGCAGGTGTCGCGGGCGCAGACCTTGAGCCGTTGCCACGTGCCGTCCTCGGCGGACTGCCGGATGGCGTCGACCAGACCGGCGACGGCCTGGCCCAGGGGGGTGCTGGCGGCGTCGACCAGGCGATGACCGTCGTCCGCGAAGCGCAGCGCGATGGGCATCCCCGCCAACGCCTGGTTGAGCCGATCGAGCGCGCCGGGGTCGGATTCGTGGCCGGCGTGGCCGAGTAGCACCGCGCGCAGGCCCTCGCGGATCGTCGTGGCCAGGTCGAGGTCCGTCGGCCCGAGGTGTGCGTCGGCCGGCATCAGGTGCCGTTCGGCGAACCAGTCGCGGAGGAGGCCGGGGCTGGTCAACGTCTCGTGGTCGATCTGTGGCTCGACGGTGTTGACGAAGTCCCGGATCAGCCGGGCGGCGGCCGGCACGGCAGCGTCGTCGTCCACCGGTAACCCCCTGTCATTGACACCACCGTACCGCCTTGACAGGTGTGTCATCGCCTGCGAGGGTCGGAACTACACCAGTGAAACTGTTTTGCCGGTGTGACATCGGTCGGGAAGGGCGGGTCGTGGCCTCCACGCTCAAGGACGTGGCCCGGCTCGCCGGGGTGTCGATCAAGACCGTCTCGAATGTGGTCAACGGCTACCCCCACGTCAGCGCCGAGGTGCGGCGGCGGGTCGAGGCCGCCGTGGTCCAGCTGCGCTACCGGCCCAACGCCTCCGCCCGGACCCTGCGTACCGGGCGTACCGGGGTGCTCGCCCTCGTCCTACCGGCCACCCACCTGCCGTACGCCGACGATCTCGCCACCGCTGTCGTCCACGCGGCCGGACAGCGGGGCTTGCGCGTGGTCGTCGCGCACGACGACCAGCCCATGTCGTCGGGGCTCGACGACGTCCGCACGATGCCGGTGGACGGGATCCTGGTCGGTGCGTCCGGCACGCTCGACGAACCGGACGGCCCGCTGGCCGCCACCGGTCCACCCGTCGTCCTGATCGGGGGCGCATCGCACGACCAGCGGTGCGACCAGGTCCGGATCGACGCCGCACAGGCCGCCGAGGACGCGACGAACCACCTGCTGGGCGTCGGTCGCCGACGGGTCGCCGCAATCGGTGTACGCGCCACCGCCGCGCCGCAACCGGGCTCGACGGGATACCACCGGGCGCTGCGACGGGCCGGGCTGGTGCCCGGTCCCGTGCTGTCGGCGCAGCACCACCGGCGGGCCGACGGCTACCGCGCGGCCCGTGACCTGCTCAGCGGACCGGACCGCCCGGACGCGATCCTCTGCTCGTCCGACCCGCTCGCCATCGGCGCGATGCGGGCCGCCTTCGACGTGGGGCTGCGCGTCCCCGCCGACGTGGCGGTGATCGGCATCGGCGACATCGAGGAGGGACGCTACTCGCGGCCCACCCTGAGCACCGTCGCTGTCGACACCGGCTTCGTCGCCCGGGAGGCCGTGGCCCGCCTCGCCATCCGGATCAACCGACCGGACGCTGCGGTCGCCGACATCATCGCGCCGCACACAGTGCTTCCCCGGGAGAGCACCGACGCCGGGACGCGATGACCCGCGGCGGCCGGTGCACCCACCCAGCATGATCGTGCTGCGCGACGACGCCCGGTCGGTTGGACAACAGCCGCCTCGGTCGGTCAGAGTGGTCGGCCGTGAGATACCTGCGTACCGGCGGTCCCGCCGCGATCCGCCGGCCCCGGCCCGCCGACGCCGACGAGTTCGTCGCCGCCGCGCGGCGTAGCCGGGACCTGCACCACCCGTGGTTGGCCGCGCCGGGCACCCCCGAGGAGTACGACCTCTACCTTCGCCGGATCCGCCGCCGCGACAGCGCGGGCTACCTGATCTGTGACCGGGCCAGTGGTGCGATCGCCGGCTACGTGAACATCAGCGGGATCGTGCTGGGCGCGCTGCGCGGCGGGTTCCTGGGGTACGCGGCGTTCCTGCCGTACAGCGGGACCGGCCACGCCTCGGCGGGCGTCTCCCTGGTGATCGACCACGCGTTCACCACTGCCGGGTTGCACCGCCTGGAGGCGAACATCCAGCCGGGCAACGAGCCGTCCCGGCGGGTGGCCCGCAAGCTCGGTTTCCGGCTGGAGGGCTTCTCCCCGGACTACCTGTTCATCGACGGCGCCTGGCGCGACCACGAACGGTGGGCGATCACCGCCCAACCCACCGCCTGACCGGTCGGCCCGCCGATCCAAGATCCGCGCAACATCGGGGAAAGTGCTGCCTCACGAGCCGATGAGGCAGCAACATCCGGGATATTGCGCGGATCTTGCGGGCCGCCGGGCCGCCGGTCGTCACCGGGCGAGGGGACCGGTTTCCGGGGGCGTGGTGGGGGAGTCCAGCCACGTGTCGATGAGCGCGGTGAAGTCGTGGCCGGTCTTCTTGTTGACGTACGCGGTGAACGACGCCCGGGTCTGCTGGGTGTGCAGGTTCTCCTGCACCCAACCCCGTGCCAGGTCGAAGAACCGCTCGTCGCCCAGCGCCTGGTGCAGTTGGCGGAGCATCGCCGCGCCGCAGGTGTAGACGTTCGTCGCACCGAACTCGGCCGGGTCGGGCTTGCTCGGCGGGCCGTACTCCCTGCGCAGTTCCCCGTCGCGTTGCCGGCTCGACGCGACCAGCTCGGCGTCGGACAGCCCGTACTTGTCCTGCTCGTAGAGCTTCTGCACGTAGAGGGCCCAGCCTTCGTTGAGCCACATGTCGCGCCAGTCGGTGAGCGTGACGGCGTCGCCGAACCAGTGGTGGGCGTACTCGTGCACTGTGGTGAGGTCGAACATCCTGTCGCCGCGTTGCGGCTGGACCTCGCCCAGGGTGACCATCTGCTGGGTTTCCATGGCGGAGCCGGACTCGACCATGACGAGGCCGGCGGAGTCGAACGGGTACGGCCCGAAGCGCTCCTCCAGCCAGGTGAGGAAGCCCGGGGACCGCTTGAGCATCGGCAGGTACCGGGTGTCCTTCGCGCGGTACCAGGTGGTGACGGGGATGCCGCGCGGGCCGGTGGCGGCGAGCTTCTTGTACCTGCCGACGGCCAGGGTCGTCGCGTACGACGCAACGGGGACGGTGCTGCGGTAGGTGAAGGTGGTGCCGCTCTGCCCGACCGGGGTGCCGCTGGCGACTCCCGTCCAGCCCTTGGGCGCGGTGATGGCGATGTCGTAGAGCGCCTCGTCGGAGGGGTGTTCGTTGGCCGGGTACCAGGTGAAGGCCCCGAACGGCTCCTGCATCGTCCAGATTCCGCCCTCGCTGTCGACGGTCAGCCCGAGCGGGTGGGCATCGCCGCGTTTGGACGGCATCGGCGTGGTCGACGGCTTGCCGTGGTAGCCGACGACCACTGTGATCGGGACGTCCGCGCGGACCGGGGTCTCGACCACGAGCTTCTCGCGGGTGACCGCCGCCTTGGCGCTGGTGCCGTCGACGGTCACGGTGTCGAGGGTGTACGGCGTGAAGTCCAGGCTCACCGACGACGCGTCCCGGCTCGGCCGCAGGTGCACTGTCGCGGTGCCGGTGAGGGTGCGTTTCGTCGGTGACCAGTCCAGGTCGAGTCCGTAGTGCAGCACGTCCACGGCGTCGGTGCCACGCTCGGGGTAGAGCGGGTCAACGACCGGCTTCGACATGCCCGCCGCGAACGCCGCGTACGGGCCGGAGAGCGTGGGGGCACCGGACGGGGTCGCGGAGGTGCCGCCCTTCGTCGGCGCCGCCGGTGGGTCGGCCGTGCAGCCGGCGAGCAGCGTCATGGACGCCAGCACGGCGACGGTGGATCGGTAACGCACCTGTTCACTCCGGAGGTCGGGGACGTGTTACGCGAGCTCAAACGCTGTGGGCGCGGCCAGGAGTTGCCGGCGCCACTGTTGCGATCCGGTGAACACCCGGAAGGCGACCGGCCGGTTCGGGGACGTTTGTCCGGGCCCGCGACGGGAAACGGCCCGCAATGACGAAACCTCGTGTGGTGATCGTGGGGGCCGGGTTCGCCGGTTACCACGCGGCGAAGACGTTGAGCCGGATCGCCCGGGACCGGGCCGAGATCGTGGTGCTGAACTCCACCGACTACTTCCTCTACCTGCCGTTGCTGCCCGAGGTGGCCGCCGGGGTGGTCGAGCCCAAACGGATCGCGGTGCCGCTGACCGGGACGCTCAAGAACGTCCGGGTGGTGATCGGCGAGGCGGACCACGTCGACCTGCAGAACCGCTGGGTCGGCTTCACCCAGGCAGAGGGGGACAAGAATCGGCTGGCGTACGACCGGTTGGTGCTCGCCGTGGGCAGTGTCAACAAGTTGCTGCCCATCCCCGGGGTGACCGAGTACGCGCACGGCTTCCGTGGCCTGCCCGAGGCGGTCTACCTGCACGACCACATCATCCGGCAGATCGAGCTTGCCGAGCAGGCCGAGGATCCGGCCGAGCAGCAGGCGCGGGCCACGTTCGTGGTGGTCGGGGCGGGTTACACCGGCACCGAGGTCGCCGCGCACGGGCAGTTGTTCACCGACGCGTTGCACGCCCAGCGGCCCCGGCTCACCGTCCGGCCCCGCTGGATGCTGCTCGACGTCGCGTCCCGGGTGCTGCCGGAGCTGGACAAGCGGATGTCGGACACCTCGCACCGGGTGCTCGAACGGCGCGGTGTGGACGTCCGGATGGGCACGTCGGTGGCCGAGGCGACCTGCGACGGGGTGAAGCTCACCGACGGCGAGTACGTGCCGACCTGCACCCTCGTGTGGTGTGTGGGGGTGCGGCCCGACCCGTTCGTCAACGAGCTGGGGTTGCGTACCGACCGGGGCCGGTTGGTGACCGACGAGTTCCTCAACGTCCCCGGCTACCCGGAGGTGTACGCCATCGGTGACGCCGCAGCGGTGCCTGACCTGGTGAACCCGGGCAAGGTCTGCGGGATGACCGCCCAGCACGCGCAACGGCAGGGCAAGCGCGCGGCGCACAACATCGCCGCGTCGTACGGTTTCGGCAAGCGCAAGCCGTACAAGCACCACGACCTGGGCTGGGTCGTCGACCTGGGCGGCAAGGACGCGGCGGCGAACCCGTTGCACGTCAACCTGGGCGGGCTGCCGGCGAAGGCGGTCACCCGGGCGTACCACCTGATGGCGATGCCGGGAAACCGCACGCGGGTGAGCGCCGACTGGGCCCTGGACGCCGCGCTGACCCGGTCGGCGGTGCAGCTGGGGCTGGTGCCGGCCAACGCGGTCCCGTTGGAGAGCACCTCACCGGAGGTCGCGAGCCGGGCCCGCTGAGCGGGCACCGCCCGGCGGGGCCGGATCGGGCCGGAGCCGACGCGGCCCGTACTCCCGCAACAGGGTCTGGACGATGCCGGCGGCGGGGATGGCCAGCAGCGCGCCGAGCAGGCCGGCCAGCTCCGCCGCGAGCAGCACGCTGACCAGCACGGTCAGCGGGTTGAGCCGCACCGCCCGGGACAGGATGAACGGTTGCAGCAGGTGGTTCTCCACCTGCTGGTAGACCACGAAGAAGACCAGCACCACCACCCCGGCGGTGGGGGAGTGCAGGAATCCCGCCCCGGCCGCGATCACCGCGCCCAGCGTGGCGCCGACCAGCGGTATCAGGTCGGCCACCGCCACCAGCAGGGCGATCACGGCCGCGAACGGCACCCCGGTGAGGGCCAGCACCACGTAGGTCAACAGCCCGCAGATCACGCTGATCAGCAGGTTGCCGGTGAGGTAGCCGGTGACGGACCGCGACACCTCCCGGCCGACCCGGCGCAGTCGCTCGCCCTGACCGTCCCCGGCCGCCGCGAGCACGCCGCGGGTGATCCGCGGGGCCTCCAACACCATGAGGTACGCCAGCACGATGACCGTGACCAGCCCGGCGACCGTCTCGACCACGCCCCGCAGCACGCCCACAGCGGGTTGGCGCAGCCGGGTTCCGAGGTCACGCAGTTGGTCGGAGTGTTCGTCGACGTAGCGTCGCGCCCCGGTGCGTTCCAGCAGGCGCCCCAGCGGGCCCTGGCCGGCGCGGGCCTCGTGCAACAGTCCGGGTGCCCGGTCGGCGAACCGGCCCACCTCGTCGAACAACGGCACCAGGATGAGCGCGGCCAGGATCGCCAGCAGCACGAACGCGACGAGGAACACCAGCAGCGTGGCCACTGACCGGCGCCGGACGAGGCGGTGTTGCAGCCGGTCGACGAGGGGCTTGAGCGCCACGGCGAAGAACGCGGCGACCACGGCCCAGGCGAGCACCCGGCGGGTCGCGTACACGAACGCCAGCGCTAACGCGCTCGCCAGCACCAGACCGATCACGATCAGGGTCCGGCGGGCCGTCGCCCGATCGTCGGCGTTGCTCATCCGCCGCGCCTTCCCCGCCGGGGGCGTCGGAAACCCGGCATTGCGGACGCATCGGTGATCAGCGGCCGACGGTGTCGTCCATGTCGGTAACGGGACGGGCGCCGGCCACGAACGTGTCGAGCGCGGCGGCGTGCAGCAGTCCACCGGGCACCGGGTCGCGCAGGGCCGCCACCGCCAGCCGGCCGACCGGCAGACCGCCGGGGCGTGACGTCGCGGCCAGCACCAGGTTGCCGTACCGCCGGCCGCGCAGCATCCGCCGGTCACCGACGACGCACACGTCGGCGAAGACCGCCCGCACCGTCGCGACCTGCGCCCGCGTGGCGACCAGTGGCGGCAGGTCCGTCACGTTGAGCAGGTACGTCCCGTCCGGGCGGAGGACACGGGCCACCTCGGCGGCGAACTCGACAGTGCGGACGTGCCGGGGCATCTGGGCGGCCCGGTAGATGTCGGCGATCACCACGTCGTACCGGCCGGCCGGGGTGGCGGTGAGCGCGTCCCGGGCATCGGCGACCTCCACCCGTACCTCGGGCGGCAGCGGCGGCAACTCCCGGGCGACCAGCTCGACCACCGCCGGGTCCCGTTCGACGACCCGCTGCGGGGAGCCGGGTCGGGTGGCGGCCAGCCAGCGGGGCAGCGTCAACGCGCCGCCGCCCAGGTGCAGGACGTGCAACGGGGTGCCGGCCGGGGCGGCCACCCGCACCGCCGAGGCGATCCGCCGGACGTACTCGAAGTGCAGGTGTCGGGGGTCCTCGACGTCCACGTACGACTGTTCGACGCCGGCGGACAGCAGCGTCCGCCCGGTCCGCCGGACCGGGTCGACGACCAGTTCCAGCCGGTCGGCGGCGCGGTTCATGACCGGCACGCTAGCCGAGCCGGCGGTCCGGCCCGGCGGTGACCCGGCACGGCCGACGGGCCGGCGGAGCGGGGTGTGACCCCGCCCGCCGGCCCGCCCGGGTCACGGTGGCCGGTCAGCCGCCGGCCATCCCGGCCCCGACCTCGTCGATCGCGTCGTCGACCTGGTGGGCGAGGTCCACGTCGAGCGCGGTCACCCCGTTGGCCTGACTGGTCCGCACGGTCAACACCGCGGCGGTGTCCCCGGGACGCCCGATGCTCGGGCCGCGGCCGTTGTCCTGGCGCAGCCGGTCGAGGCGGGCCAGCACCCGGTCCAGGTTGTCCGGCGGCAGCGCGACGACCCGGTAGAGGCCCTCGCTGTCGCCGGACCAGTAGGGCAGGTCGTCCAACGCCGCGTCGATCTCGTCGGCGTCCAGGGTGGGTGTGGTGGTGGACGCGCCGACCAGACCGCCGCCGGCCTCCGGCGGATTGAGCAGGTCGCGCAGCCCGTCGGGTACGTGCAACGACTCGACCAGGTCGCCATCCTGCTCGGCGAGCGCGGCCATCGTGGCCTCCGCCTGGTATCGGGCCTGCTCCGGGGTGTTGCCGCTGATCCGACCCACCTCGGCCAGGAAGCCGGGAAGGTCCTGG
This sequence comes from Micromonospora sp. NPDC002411, assembly GCF_053592955.1. Taxonomy (NCBI): domain Bacteria; kingdom Bacillati; phylum Actinomycetota; class Actinomycetes; order Micromonosporales; family Micromonosporaceae; genus Micromonospora; species Micromonospora sp. NPDC002411. The sequence goes on from NZ_JBSFBM010000072.1 coordinate 14,240, forward strand.
TGCCGTTCGATGCCGTCGACGGGCAGCACGTCGTGCAGCGACGCCGGCACCGCCGCGAGCAGCCGCTGCCGCTCGGCGGTCTCCAGGGCGAAGGCGAGGACCAGAACGGTCGCCTCGGTACCCACCTTGGCGGTCTTGAAGTCGACCCCGGCGCGACGCCGGACCTCGTCGACCAGGTCGTGGTAGCCCATCGTGCTCACGCCGGCCGCGCCGCTCGGCGGGGACGGTTGCGGCCGCGGGTTGTCGGCGCTGCCGAGTTGCGGCGGGGCCGGGCCGCCGCGCGTACTGTCCGGTTTGTGGGGTCCGGCCGGCGGTGGGCCGGCTCGCTTGCCTGCCTCGAGGCTCGTGAGTTGCTTGGAGGCGCTCAGGCTGGCGCCGATCTCGCTGGGCTGGCGACTCTGTTCGCGGGCCTGCCGGGCCAACGCCCGACGCCTCTGGTTGTCGCCTTCCATCTGCTTGCGCATCGTGGCACCCCTTCCGCTGGGGATCGTGGCTGCGACAGTCGCCTTCCCGCCGTCGAAGAGAAGGAAACGGGGACCGCCGGCCGGGTCGGCAGGGCCTTCGTCGACGCTTCATCCGGCGGGGGTGAGGGGTGCTCACCCGCACGGCCCGCACGATCACCTCAGGACCAACGTTCTTCCGAGGTACGCGGAAGGAAGGTCGTCATGAAGCAGATCGTCGAGATCGTCCCCGCCCGACCCGGCTGGTACGCGCGCTGGCAGGTCACGCCCGAGGCCACCAGGTGTTACCCGGTGAGCCTGTGGGCGCTGCTGGAGGAGGCCGACGGGACCGGCCGTGAAGTGGTCGGCATGGACTGCATCGGCCAGTGGCCCGGCGCGGACGACAACGAGGCGGGTGGGCAGTTCGTCCGCTATCTGTACCAGACGCCCGATTCGGGAGAGCCCGAGGACGTTGAACCGCCCCCGACCGGCGAACTGCGTGAGAGCGGGCCCCGGCTCCAGCCGATGACGGCACCCTAGACATTCCTCCGGCCCCCGACCCCAGGTCCCAGGGTCGGGGGCCACCCCGGCCCGCCCGGGGTGGCCGACGATCAGCCGGTGGCGCGGAGGTCGTCGTGGTCGACGGCCAGCAACTCGGCCAGGCCCGTGCGGTCGAGCATCCGTTGCAACTGGGGGCTGACCCCGGTCAGGTGAATCACCCGAGCGCTCCGCTGCACCACCAGCAGCGCGCTGAGCCCGGAGGAGTCGCAGATGCTGACCCCGGTCAGGTCGATCAGCACCTCGTCGTCGCCGCGCAGGTCGGCTGCCACGGCGGTCAACTCGGGCGCGGTGTCGTAGTCGAGGTCGCCGGTCAGCCGGAGTCGGACGTGCCCGGCGTCGAGCCGGGTTGCCTCGATGGTCAACAGCTGATCGGACATCCCGTCATTTTCCCAGTCGAGCGGCGAAACGCAAAGCGGGGCGCGGCCGATCGCCCTCCGAATGCCCTGAGGTGCCACTATCCGCCGACCGGCGTAGTGTGGCCTGAAGGGTTTCGACAATGCGCCGGTCTCCGGCGCGCGCACGGGCAGACGACAAGGAGTGAGGCTCAGCTGGTGACTGCTTCCGACGTCAGGGACATAGACCCGGGCGACGGACGGCTTCCCACGCCGAGTACGACACGGTCCCCGGCGTGGTCCGCCGACGTGCCGCCCCGGTCCTCCGCCGCGCTGCCGCCGCTCGCCCCGGACCGCGATCTCGCCGCCCCCGACTGGTTCGAGGTCGTCGAGCATTTCCGGGAGGGACTGATCGTCTGCGACGCCGACGGCGTCGTGCGGCACGTCAGCCCGATGGCGGAACGCCTGCTACCCGAGGTCACGTCCGGCGAGACGCTGGACGCGGCCGGTGTGCCCGAGATGGCCGAGGGCGACTTCACCCATCGCGGGCGCCGGCTCAGCGCCCGCCAGGTGCCCCTCTCCGGAGCCCGCTGCTGCTGGTACGTCGAGGACGTCACCGACCGCGTCAGCGGCGCCGACGCGTTGCTCGCCGAACGGGCGCGTTCGACGTTCCTGGCCGTCGTCGGCGACAAGCTGGGCAATCCGCTGCACCCCGACCGGGCCGCCGCGGCGGTCGTCCGTCTCGCCGTACCGACCCTGGGCGAGGTGGCCGTGCTGGTGCTCGCCCCACGTGGCGGTCGGGCTCGCTGGTGGCGGGCCTCGCGCACCGACGACGAGGCCCCGACGGTGGACAGCGGGACGCTGGCCGGCGGTGACCTGCCGGCTGCCATCGCCGACGGGCTGACCGGGGTCGAGCCGCACGCGGTCGACTGGCTGGTCGAGCAGGCGGTCGACGCCGGCTGGCTGCCCGCCCTCGCCGGCACCGAGAGCGCCGCCCGGGTCGTTCCGTTGCCCGGTCGGGACGCGCCGGTCGGTGTGCTGCTGGTGGCCCGCCGCGCGACCCGCTGGTACGACGACGCCGACGTGGACCTGATCCGCGCGTTCGCGGCCCGCGCCGGCGCGGCGCTGACCACCGCGCTGCTCTACCGCGACCAGGCGGAGGTCGCGGACACTCTCCAGGCCAGTCTGCTGCCGGTCGAGCCGGCCGAGGCCGCGGGCGTGCAGTGGGGCACCGCGTACCGGCCCGCGCAGGCGGGGCTGCGCATCGGCGGCGACTTCTACGGCTCGCACCGGCTGGCCGACGGAGGCTCGGTGTTCTTCCTCGGCGACGTGTCCGGCAAGGGCGTCGAGGCGGCGGTCTTCACCGGCCAGTTGCGGCAGTGCCTGCAGGCGTTGCACCGGCTGGAGTCGCACCCTGGGCGGTTGCTGCGGTTGCTCAACGACGCGCTGTTGGAGACCACCCAGGCGCACGGCCAGGGCCGCTTCGCCACGATCGTGCTCGGCGTGGCCCGCCCGCAACGCGACGGAGGCCTGACCCTCACCATGGCCGGCGGCGGGCACCTGCCGCCGCTGGTGCTGCGGACCTCCGGCGAAGTGGAGTCGGTGCCGCTGCGCGGCATGCTGATCGGGGTGGTGCCCGACCCCCGCGTCGGTGAGGTGACCGTACGACTGGCGCCGGGGGAGACCTGTCTGCTCTACAGCGACGGGGTGACCGAGGCCCGTGGCGGTCGACGCGGCGACGAGCAGTTCGGCACGGAACGGCTCGTCGCTGCCGTGACCGGCTGTCAACGGATGCCCGCGCCGGCCCTCGCCGAGCGGGTGGAACAGGTCACCTGCGACTGGTTGGGGCACGGCGACCACGACGACATCGCGGTGCTGGCGCTGCGGGCGACCGCCCCGGGCGGGCGTGGGTCGCGGCACCTGCACTCGGTGCCTGAACTGACCGATACCGCCCAGCAGGGGGAGACCGACGCGTGACCATCGCCACAACGGCCGCCGACCCGGCCGGGGCTTTCGCTGGCTACCTGGACTGCCTCGCCGACGCCGACGAGTACGGCGCGATCGACCTGGCGATCGGCCTGCTCGACGATGGCGTACCGGCCGAGCGGGTGCTGCTGGACCTGGTCGCGCCCGCCCAGGCCGAGGTGGGCGAGCGGTGGGCGCGCAACGAGTGGAGCGTCGCCCAGGAGCACGCGGCCACCCACATCAGCGAGCAGGTGGTGGCGGCGGTGGTCGCGCACGTCAACCCACGCCCGACCGGCGGACGGGTGGTGGTGGCCTGCATGGACGGCGAGTGGCACGCGCTGCCGCCCCGGCTGGTGGCCGAGGTGCTGCGGTTGCGTGGCTGGCAGGTGACCTTCCTGGGCGCCAGCGTGCCGGCGGCACATCTCGTGTCGTACCTGCACCGTTACGACGCGCACGCTGTCGCGTTGGCGTGCGCGCTGCCGATGCGGCTGCCGTACGCCCACCGGATGATCGAGGCCTGCCGTCGTTCAGACGTACCCGTGGTGGTCGGCGGGCGTGGGTTCGGCACGGACGGCCGGTGGGCGCGTCGGCTCGGCGTGGCCTGGGCACCGGACGCCCTCGCAGCGGCCGACCTCATCTCCGACGAGGGGGCGCTGCGCGCGGTGCCGCCGGCGCGGTTGGCGCACCTGGCCGACGACGAGTACGCCAGCCTGGTGCGGCGTCGGGGTGAGCTGATCGACGGCGCGTTGGCCGACCTGCTGGAGCGGGTGCCGGCGGCGCGCTCCTACAGCGCCACCCAGCTCGACTCGACGGTGAGCGACCTGGGTCACATCGTGGACTTCCTGGCCGCGGCGGTCTACGTCGACGACTCGTCGTTGTTCACCGAGTTCGTCGAGTGGCTGGTGGAGATCCTGGTGAGCCGTGGGGTGCCCGTGGAGGCCGTGGCCCTGCCCTTCGACCACTACGGTGTCGCGTTGCGTGACTTCCCCCGAGCGGCGCGTGTGCTGGCCCTGGGACGCGCCGCGCTGCCCGTCGTCAACCGCTGACGGGGCCGTTCGGCGGCCGCTCTGGGTCGATCACCGCGCCCTCGGCCGACGAGTCAGCTCTGCGTATACTTGCCGCACTGCAAACGTCCCACCACGGGTGGAGCGAGGGGGAGTACGGTGACGTTCAGTGTCAGCCACGTCGAGCGCGACGGCGGGGGCGCCGCCCGTTTGCGGCTCACGGGCGAGCTGGACCTGAGCACGGCCCCGCAGTTGACCACCGCGATCGAGGAGCTCGCCGCCGCTGGCGAGACACGGGTGCTGCTCGACCTCACCGACCTTACGTTCTGCGACTCCACCGGCATGGCGGTCTTTGTCCGGGGAGACAACCAGGCGGCAGCCGAGGGAGGCTGGCTCCGGCTCACCGGGGCCAGCGGGCGGGTCGAGCGGGTGTTGCGGGTCACCGGCCTCGCCGACGTGTTGCGCCACGACCCGGAGTCACTCGACCCGGCGTCGCAGACCGCCCAGTGATGGGCTAGATTTCCCCGCCAGCGCGGTGACCGTCAGGTCCCGTCCCCGCCGACCCGAGGCAGGTAGTGATGGGCGCAGACAGCCCGCAGCCGGTACGCATCCTGGTGGTCGACGACGACCCGGGTGACGTGCTCATGATCGAGGAGGCGTTGGCGGATTCCGACGTCGACAAGGTCATCGACGTGGTCAGCGACGGCGAGGAGGCGATGGAGTTCCTCCGCGCCGAGGGCCGGCACCAGCAGGCCCGCCGGCCGGACGTGATCCTGCTCGACCTCAACATGCCGCGGATGGACGGTCGGCAGGTGCTCGGCGCGGTGAAGCAGGACGAGGACCTGCGGACCATCCCGATCGTCGTGCTGACCACCTCCAACGCCGACACCGACATCGTGGGCAGTTACACGTTGCAGGCCAACGCGTACGTCACCAAGCCGATCGACCTGGACGACTTCAACGACGTGGTGCGCCGCATCGACGAGTTCTTCGGCCGGGTGGTCGTGCTGCCCAAGCGCGTCTGACGCGCGACTCCCGCGCACGCATGCTGAACATTTTTCCCGAACCCCCTCGGCCGTCGTGGTCTGGGCCGAGGATCCAGGTGGGGAAGTAACAGCAGCTGCCTGGGGGGGGGCGACAGTATGAGGTTCTCCGTCGTTGAGACCGGTTACGACCAGCGGCAGGTGGATTCCTGCCTGGACGAGCTGGGCATCCGGTTGGCCCGGCTCGCGGCGCGGGCCCAGGGCGCGGCCGGGGCGGGCCGTGAATGGGACGAGATCCGCGAGGAGGCCGCCTGGCTCAGCGGGCTGCTCCGACGGCTCGACCTGGGCGACACCGCCGGCAGGCGGCACGCCGGTGACGCGACGCGGCGCGAGGCTGCCGACCTCCTGGCCCGCGCTCGCGTCGAGCTGGACGAGGCCCGCGAGGAGGCCCGGCAGGTACGGGAGCAGGCGTACGCGGAGGCCGTGCAGGCCCGCCGCGACTTCGAGGCGGCGCTGTACCTCCGCCGGCGGCGTGAGGCCCAGGTGGACGAGATCCTCGGTCAGCTCACTGTCGACCAGGTGCCCGCCGACACCCCGACCGCGGCTGCGGGCGTACCCGGGAGTCGGGTGGGAGTCGGCGGGCTGGACACGAGCGCGGAACCGCCCTCCGGCCGTCGCTGACCCGGCCGGGCCGCGACGTGGGCGGCCGGCTCAGGCGGTGAGCGCCGCCGCGACGATCGTCGCCCGCTCCTCGTGCTGGGCGTACGCGTCGGGGTAGGCGGAGATCTGCACCGACTGGGCGGCGTAGGTGACGCTCATGTCCTGCCAGCCGGGGACCTCGTTGAGGGCCGTGTAGAAGGCCCGCGCGGCGTACGAGGGGCGCATCAACTCGGCCACCGTGCCCCAGCCGCTGCTCGGGCGCTGCTGGAACAGCCCGACCGAGTCGTGGTCGGACCCACTGCCCTGGTTCGGGTAGTTGGCCGACTCCGGCAGGACGTCGCTGGCCAGGTTGTAGAGGTTGCTCTCCTGCATGGCGGTGGACAGTGCCACCACCAGGGCGCGGCGGGGCATCTTCATGTCCAGGCCGACGTCAACGATGATCTTCGCGTTGTCCATCTGCGCCTGGTCGAGGCCGGCGACCGGTCGGGGTCGGCGCGGCTTGACCGGCTTCTTGGGTGCCTTGCGCGCGACGGTGGGGCGTGGTGTGGGCTTCGCCGTCGGGCTGGGCAGGATCCGCGCGGGGGCGATGTCGCGGTCCAGCGATCGGGAGGCGCGCTCGTCGGCGATCGCCGCACGGTCGGCCACCGCCTCGGCAAGTGGCTCCACCGGGCGGGACGTGTCGTCGCTGCTGCCCAGCGCGGTGGCCACCGCGACGAGGCTGAGGCAGCAGGTGACACCGGTGGCCAGCGCCACCCGGACCGGGGTCGAGCCCAGCAGGCTGCGACGGGGCGGCTCGGAGGCGCGGTGACGGCCGATCGTCCGTTCGGTTGATGCGGCGTCGTCCGATTGGGTGGTCGGGCGCGCGTCGGTCAGCTTCTGGTCGGAGGGGTCGTCGGGATGCACCTGACGAGGCTAAAGACCCAAATGCTCGATATCGTCCGCCGGTACGGTGGCATGCGCCACACTTTGCCCCGATCAGGGGGACTCGATGGCGCAAAACGTCAGCGGAGCGGAGCAACCCCACAGATCAGGCGAGACGGTTATTTCCGATTCGGGGCGTGATTGCGGTCGCCACGCCGGCCGCTGCACCCGCCAACCTCGCCCTGCGTGACGGTCCGTCGAACGGCCAGCTGCGAGTCCACCGAACGGCCCACCGGATTGTTGACCGAACGATTCCAGCCCGAAACGCTCCGATTCAGCTTGATCCACTCGGGTTCCCCGAAGTGGGGGTATCCGAGCCGTACGGATACCCCCACTTCACCGATGCCGAGTGGATCATCGTGTCGAGGAGGTGCTGCCGACCTGTCGCGCCCTGCTCTCGCCGTCAAACCCGCCCATGATCGTGCTCGAACCAGGAAATAGTGGCCTCGACCGACGCACGAGGCCACTACAACCAGGATCGAGCACGATCATGCAGCGGTGCAGCGGTGCGGCCGCGCGGCGACCGGTGCGGTGTGCCAGGTCAGACCTCGCGGCGGGTCGTTTCGTTGGGGCTGGCG
>NZ_JBSFBM010000073.1:0-21534 GCF_053592955.1 Micromonospora sp. NPDC002411
GTGACCATCTCCTACTCGATCTTCTTCCGCCCGCCCTGCGGCTACGACCCGCCGATGACCGTCAGCCTCTTCGCCAACCGCGAGGACGCCCAGCAGTGGCGGTCGCCGGTGGCCGTGGCCGTCTCCGGGCCGGAGCGCAACGGCACTGTCACGATCGACCGGCTGACACCCGACACGGAGTACTGGTACCGGTTCACCGACGTCGAGGGCCGGCGGGACCCGTACGTGATCGCGTCGGCGCGGACCGCGCCGCTGGCCTCCTGCCGCGCGACGGCAACGATCGATGCCCGCTGGGGCAGCGGCTTCGTCGCCACGGTCACGGTCCGCAACACCGGGAGCGAGCCACTGGACCGGTGGCGGGTGTCCTGGCGGTGGTCCGGTGACGAGCGCGTGCAGTCGGTGTGGGGTGGCGTGGCCGAGACCGTCGGCGTCGACGTCACGGTCCGCAACGCCGCCTACAACGGAACGCTGGCACTGGACGGTGTGACGACGTTCGGTCTGCTCGCGGCGACCAGTTCGGTGCCCGACGGGTTGACGGTGAGCTGCGCCCGCTGAACGACGTCCGCCCCGCTCCCGCTGTCACGGCGGAGGCGGGGCGGACGTCGCGTCGGTCAGGGCTTGCGGGCCACGGCGCCGTAGGCGTCGATGCCGGTGGCGTCGGGCTCCTCCGGCCGCCAGAGCGGGATGGGCACCAGGCCCGGCTCGACCTTGGTCAGCCCGGTGAAGCAGGTGTCGAGGTCCTCCGGGCTGCGCAGGATGTACGGGACGCCGCCGCTCTGCGCCAGCCGCTCGGCTCCGGAGACCACCTCGGGGCTGGTGTCGGTGCCGTCCCAGAGCACGAGGTAGCTGCCGGAGGGCATCGCGGCCATGGTCCGCTCGACGATCGAGCGCACCACGTCGAGGTTGGGCTCGTAGCCCAGTACGCCCATGAACATCACAGCGATGGGCTGGTCGAAGTCGAGCGTCTGCGCCGCCTCGGCGAGGATCTTCTCCGGGTCGTGGTAGTCGGCGGGCACGTAGGTGGTGACCCCCTCGGTGGTCGTGTTGGCCAGCAGCGCCCGCGCGTGCACCAGCACCATCGGGTCGTTGTCGACGTAGACGATCCGGGAGTCCGGCGCGATGGATTGGGCGACGGCATGGGTGTTCTGCATGGTGGGCAGGCCGGTGCCGATGTCCAGGAACTGCCGGATGCCCGCCTCGGCGGCGAGGTACCGCACGGCCCGCACCAGGAACACGCGGGACTGCTGCGCCATGACGACGATCTCCGGGTAGACCTCGGCCACGGCGTCGCCGGCCGCCCGGTCGGACTGGAAGTTGTCCTTCCCGCCCATCCAGTAGTTCCAGATACGCGCCGCGTGCGGCACGTCGGGCTGAAGCTTCGCGGCGAGTTCGGGGTCCGGACCGGCCATGCCAGGCTCCTATCGAGGGGTCGAGAGCTGGAGGTCACCACTGAGGTGTGAGCGGGATCGTACTCCGAGGGTGTCCACTGTCGACGCCAGGTGGAGGCTCTTCGACGCTCCACCCGGCCTGGGGGCTTGAAATCCTACTTAGTTGGTAGGAAAATCGTCGCCATGCCGTCCGTTCGGTTGTTCACCTCCCGCCGGGTCATCGACCTGATGCGGGTGGCCGCGCAGCTCTGTCCCGGCGCGCCCACCCCGGTCTGAACGGGCTGACCAGCCCACGCCTGCCGGTCTCTCGCAGCCGTTCTCCCGTCGGCGCGCGACCGGCTTCCCGCACCCGGCCCAGGTGCACCCCGCCGAGGAGGACCTGTCATGAGTATCGACGCCCCATCGTCCACCGCCGCCGACTCGCGGCGCGAGTTCGACGAAACGTGGCAACAGTGGCACCGGCGCCACGAGGAGGCGCGGGCCGACCCACACGGCTTCCTCGCCGTCACCGGCCTGCACTGGCTGACCCCGGCACCGCAGCGGATTCCCGGCGTTCCGGGGGAGTGGCACACCGGTGACGGCGGGCCCGTGGTGAGTCTCGGCGACGAGGAGCTGGTTGTCGACGGCCGGCAGGTCCGGGGCCGGCACGAGTTCGGCTCGATCGCCGAGCGGGCCGGCGTCACAGTGGGCTTCGACGGCGGGGTGCTGGAGGTTGCCCGCCGAGGTGGCCACGACATCCTCCGGCCCAGACGCCCGGACCACCCGCTGCGCGTCGACTACCGGGGCACCCCCACCTATCCACCGCAGCTGGGATGGGTCGTCACCGGACGGTACGTCGCGTTCGACAGCCCGCGATCGACCACGGTCGGCGCGGCGGTGGAGGGGCTGACACACGTCTACGACGCACCCGGCCAGATCGAGTTCGCGGTCGACGGGGTGCCGCTGCGCCTGACCGCGTTCAACGGTGTCACGCCTGGAAGCCTGTCGGTGCTGTTCACCGACGCCACCTCCGGCGTCACCACGTACGCCGCCAACCGGTCCCTGAGCGTCGGCCCACCGGACGAGCAGGGTCGGGTGACGCTCGACTTCAACCGGGCCACCAACCTGCCCTGCGCATACACCGACTTCGCGACCTGCCCACTGCCGCCGGCGGAGAACCGACTGCCGATCGCCGTCGAGGCCGGCGAGAAGATCCCGTACGAACGGCTGGCGGACGACCCGGCCGACCGAGCATGACCCCTGCGGACCAGCCCATCGGGAGGATCGTCATGACCCAGTCCACCAACGCGCCGGTCGACGCAGACAGCGACGCGCTGCGGACGTTACTGCGCCACCAGGCCAGCACCGTCACCGTGGTCACCGCGCCCGGCACACCGGCTGTCGGCTTCACCGCCACCTCGTTCACCTCGGTGTCGCTGGCACCGCCGATCGTCTCGTTCTGTCTGAACCTCGGTTCGTCGAGCTGGCCGGCGGTCGCCCGGGCACGGCACGTGGCTGTGCATCTGCTCGCCCACCATCAGCAGGAGCTGGCCCGTACCTTCGCGACCAGCGGAATCGACCGGTTCGCCGGCCCGACCCGATGGCGGACCGGCCCTGAGGGGGTGCCGATCCTCGACGACACCCTGGCCTGGCTGCTCTGCCGGGTGGTCGACCGGGTGACCGTCGGCGACCATGCCGTGGTGCTGGCCGAGCCGGAGATGCTCCGGCATGCCGACGTCGGGTCGCCGCTGCTCTACCACCGGGGACGCTACGCCGGGCTGGCCGGCGACCAGCACGGGGCGGTTCGCCGACCCGCCGCCTGACCGGCGCGATCGCACGCTGAGTCCACGATGAGGAGGGCGCCATGCGCGCGATCGTCGCTGCCCCGGGCACCGGCGAGGGTTTCCGGCTGACAGAGGTGCCCGACCCCACGCCGGGCCCGCGGCAGGTGCTCGTGGACGTCCGACACGCTGCCGTCAACACCGGCGAGATCCGGCACCTGGGCCTCTTCCCGGCCGGGTCCGTGCTCGGGTACGACGCCGCAGGTCATGTGGTGCGGGGTGCCGAGGACGGCTCCGGCCCCCGCGAGGGTGAGCGGGTGGTCGCCTTCGGGCCCGGCGCCTGGGCCCGCCTGGCGGTGTTCGACGTGGACAGCGTGACGGTGGTGCCCGCCGCCGTCGACCTGGCCGAGGTGGCCGCACTGCCCATGGTCGGCATCACCGCCCTGCGCACACTGCGTGCGTCGGGTTCGCTGCTGGGCCGTCGGGTGCTGGTCACCGGCGCGTCCGGGGGAGTGGGACGGGTCGCCGTCCAGCTCGCCCGGCACGGCGGCGCGTACGTAGTCGCGGTGGTCGGCTCCGTGGCTCGGGGTGCCGGCTTGACGGAACTCGGCGCGGACGAGGTGGTGGTCGGCCTGGACGGCGTCGGTCCGGTCGATGTGGTGCTGGAGACCGTCGGTGGCGCCCAACTGGTGGCCGCCTGGGGCTTGCTGGCCCCGGGTGGGGTGCTGCATAGCATCGGCTGGGCGTCCGGCGAGCCGGCGGTCTTCCCGGTGAACTCGACCTTCGCTCCGGGTGTGGCACGGACGCTGCGGTCCTTCGGTGACGCCAGCGCGCCGGGGCCTGACCTTGCGCTCCTGGTGGATCTCGTAGCGCGTGGAGCGCTGCGGTCGCCGATCGGTTGGCGCGGCTCGTGGCAGCGGCTGGCGGAGGCGGTCGACGCGTTGGCGCACCGTCGTGTCGCGGGAAAGATCCTGCTCGACCTGGACTGAGTGCGGTCCGTCCCGCTGCTCCGCCGGTCAGGCAAAATCTCTGTAAACCCTATAGCCTTAGTAGGGTATCCGTCAACGAATCGACGTCCGCACGTGCGATAGCCGACATCCCCCGACGGATTCGTTGACACCACCGACGCCTGAAGGTGGACTCGACGCATGTCCAGCGAGCTGCGGCTGACGATCCGCGGCCACATCGACTTCGGTCGGGTGTGGTCGAGTTCCTGTCTGGCCTGACCCGGCACCCTCGCCCGTAACCCGGCCCGCCGCACCGGCCCGCCGAGGTGGGGCGCACCGCTGCGCCGCCACAGCATCGTCACCGACACCGGCCCACGCCCACACGTAGCGCCGGGCGTCGGCACACCCGCTTCCGCCTGCCTGGACAGGAGATCCCACCATGCCCGCGCACCGTCTGCGCACAATCGCCGGCGCCGCACTCGCTCCTCTGCTCGCCGCCGTCGCCGGCTGCTCCACCGGCACCGCCCTCACCGCCGAGACGGCCGGGCAGCCGCGCTCCGGCGGCACCCTCACCTGGGCCGTGGAGACCGAGCCGATCACCCTCAACCCGCACCAGTACGCCCAGGCGAAGGCCCGCCTGCTGGTCTGGAACACCTTCGAGTCCCTGCTCACCTACGACAAGCAGGGCAAGCTGGCGCCCTGGTTGGCGACGGGCTGGCAGGCCGCACCCGACGGCTTGTCCTACACGCTGACGGTGCGGGACGGGGTCACCTTCTCCGACGGCACGCCCCTCGACGCGGCGGCCGTCAAGGCCAACATCGACAAACTTCGTGAGCCCGGGTACGCCCCGGCCGTCGCCGCCGTGCAGTTGCGCAACCTCAAGACCGTCGAGGCCATCGACCCGCGCACCGTACGGCTCGTCCTCACCGCGCCGGATGTGCTCATCCTCGACTTCCTCGCCTCCCCGCAGGGCGCGCAGATCTCGCCGAAGTCGCTGCGCGAGGCGAAGAACCTCAAAGCCGGCGGTGTCGACGTCGCCGGCACCGGACCGTTCGTGCTGGACCGTTACGTCCCCGGGCAGGAGTTGCACTACCGGCGCAATGCCAGCTACGACTGGGCGCCGCCCACCGCGACGCACACCGGCCCGGCCTACCTGGACGGGATCACCTACCGGTTCCTCAAGGAGTCGGCGGTGCGCGTCGGCGCGCTCACCTCGGGCCAGGTGCAGCTCGTCGAGGGCGTGCCCGCCACCGACCAACCGCTGGTCACCGGGAACCGGACACTACGCCTGGCCCGCGAGTTGAACTCCGGCTCGGCCTACTCGTACTACTTCAATACCTCCCACCCGCCCTTCGACGACCTGCGGGTCCGACAGGCGTTCCGGGAGGCCGTCGACGTCGACACCGTCCTGCGGTCCGTCTACCGCGACACCGCCACCCGCGCCTGGAGCGTGATCAGCCCGTCCAGCCCGCTTTACGACAAGAGCCTCGAAGGCGGCTACGGCGGCGACACCGCAAAGGCGAACACCCTGCTCGACCAGGCCGGCTGGGCGGCCCGCGACGCCGACGGCTTTCGGACGAAGGACGGCAGACGGCTCACCGTACGACTGGTGCAGTCCGCCCCCTTCGTCCGTGACCGTCGTGACGTCCTTGCCCAGGCCGTGCAGGCGGCCGTCAAGCAGAGCGCCGGCATCGACCTGAAGGTCTCGCTCGTCGACCAGGGCACCGCAACCGACGCGTTCCAGCGCAACGAGTACGAGGTCTTCGACAACTCGCGCGCCGACACCGACGCCGGCGCCGCGCTGAACCTGCTCCTGCACTCCAAGGGCGGCATCAACCGCACCCAGGTCAACGATCCGCGGATCGACCGACTCCTGGAGGCCGGTCAGGCCGCCGCGGACCCGACGAAGCGTGCCGGCATCTACGCCGACCTGCAACAACAGGTCGTCGCCGAACAAGCCCTACTCCTGCCGCTGTACGCGCCGGCCGACCAGATCGCGGCCAGCGTCGGCGTCGGAGGGGTGCGCTTCGAGCCCACCGCCGGGGTGCCCGCCAGCGCGTACGACCTGTGGATCGGCAAGTGACAGCGCTGCGCGCGGTGGCCCGTCGGCTCGGTGCCGGCCTGGTCGTCCTCTGGGTCGCGGCGACCGCCGCCTACCTGGCGCTGCTGGCCGCGCCCGGCGACACAGTGGACAACATCGTCGCCGACGGTGCCGACACCCCGCAGATCCGTGCCGAGATCATCGCCGAGTGGGGTCTGGAGCGGCCGGCCATCGTGCAGTACCTCGACTACCTGGGGCGGCTGGGAGGCGGCGACCTGGGCCGCTCGTACCTGCTGCAACGCCCCGTCACCGAGGTGATCGGCGAACAAATCGCGCCCAGCCTCACGCTCGCCGTCGCCGCCGCCGGGCTCGGGGTGCTGCTCGCCCTGCTCATCGCGGTGGCCACTGCCGGGGACCGGCGACCCTGGCTGCGCCGGGTCAGCTCCGGCACCGAACTGCTGTTGGTCTCCACCCCGTCGTTCCTGATCGGGCTCCTGCTGCTCAGTGTGCTGTCGTTCCGGTTCGGGTTCTTCCCGGTCTCGGGTGATCAGGGAACCGCCGCGTTGGTGCTCCCCGCCGTCACCCTCGCGTTGCCCATCGCCGGGCTGCTCGCCCAGGTGCTGCGCGACGGCATCGACAGAGCCCTCGACGAGCCGTTCGTGCTCACCGCCCGCTCCCGAGGCGTACGGGAACGAACGGTGTTGGTTCGCCACGCCTTTCGGCACGCCTTCCTGCCGGCAGTCAGTCTGGCCGGCTGGGTCTTCGGCATCGTGGTCGGCGGCACCGTCATCGTCGAACAGGTCTTCGGCCGGCCCGGCCTCGGCCAGGTCACCCTCAGCGCGGTCACCACCCGGGACATGCCGGTGGTGCTGGCAGTGGTCACCCTCTCCGCTGCCGGCTATGTCGTGGTCAACACCACTGCCGACCTGGCGTACCTGCTGGTCGACCCGCGTTTGCGAAGGAGCTGACCCGATGACCGTCACCCTCGGCCCCGCGTCCACCGACGCCCCCGTGCTCACCCGCGCCGTCCCGTCCCGGCCCGGCGTACGCCTGCGGTCTCTTCCGCGACCCGGCCTGCTCGTCGCCGGGGCGTACCTCATCCTGCTCGTCGTCGCCGCGGCCTGGCCGGCGGTGCTGGCCCCCGCCGATCCGCTCGCTGCCGACCCGCTCGCGGTGCTCTCGCCGCCGAGCGTGACGCACTGGTTCGGCACCGACCACCTCGGCCGCGACGTCCTGACCCGGGTCGTGCACGGCGCCGGACACTCGCTCACCATCGGTGTCGCGGCCACCGGGATCGCGGTGGCCGGCGGCGTGCTGCTCGGCCTGCTCGCCGGCCTCACCCACCGGGTCGCCGACGAGGCGCTGAGCCGCACGTTCGACGCGCTGTCGGCATTCCCCATGTTGCTGCTGGCCCTGCTGTTCATCGCCATCGCCGGCCCCGGCACCGCCAGCCTGATCGTCGCCATCGGCATCGCCACCCTGCCGCACCACGCCCGGGTGGTCCGTGGTCAGACGTTGCTCGTCCGCCGCGCCAACTACGTCGAACAGGCCGTCACCTTCGGCCAGTCCCGGCCCCGGCTGGTGCTGCGACACGTGCTCCCCAACGTGGTCGGACCGGTGCCGGTGCTCGCCGTGATCGGGCTCGGTGAGGCGATCCTTGCCGCCGCCGGGCTCAGCTTCCTCGGCATGGGTCCGCAGCCACCATCGCCGGAGTGGGGCGCGATGCTCTCCGAGGGGCGCAACTATCTCCAGGTGGCGTGGTGGATCACCATCCTGCCCGGTCTGGCGGTCACCGCCACAGTGGTGTCGCTGACCGTCGTCGGCCGACACTGGCAGGCCCGTTTCGACGGGAGGAGGCGGTGACGGCCCCGCTGGTCGCTGTCGAGGATCTGCACGTCGCATTCGACACCCCGACCGGCCCTGTGGAGGCGGTGCGCGGGATCAGCTTTACCGTCGAGCGCGGCGAGTGCGTGGCCATCGTCGGAGAGTCCGGCTCCGGCAAGAGCGTGACGGCTCGTACCCTGGTCGGTCTCGCCGGTCCGGGTTCGCGGGTCCGTGCCACCCGGCTCGACCTGGCCGGTCACGACGTACGTGGTCACCGGCCCCGGGACTGGCGGCGGGTCCGGGGTCGGCTCGCCGGGCTGGTCCTCCAGGACGCGTTGGTCTCCCTCGACCCGCTGCGGACGGTGGGCGCCGAGGTCGGCGAGGTGCTCAGCGCCCACGGGATCGTCGGACGCCGGGAACGGGCCGGCCGGACCATCCACCTGCTCGACCAGGTGCACCTGCCGGAGCCGGAACGCCGCGCCCGGCAGTACCCCCACCAACTCTCCGGTGGGTTGCGGCAACGAGCGTTGATCGCCTCCGCGATCGCCGGGGAGCCGGCGCTGCTCATCGCCGACGAGCCGACCACCGCGCTGGACGTCACAGTGCAGGCGCAGATCCTGCGGCTGCTCGCCGAACGGCAGGCCGACGGGATCGGCCTGTTGTTGATCAGCCACGACCTGGCGGTGGTCGCCCAGGTCGCCGACCGGGTCCTGGTGATGCGGGACGGTCAGGTCATCGAGCAGGGGCCCACCGATCGTCTGCTGCGGGCACCGTCGCACCCGTACACCCGGCAGTTGCTGGCCGCCGTGCCCTCCGCGACCTCGCGGGGCCGCCGGCTCGCCGCTGCGGCGCGGGCCGGGGACGCACGGACCACGCTGCCGGCCCGGCCCGAGGTCCGCGCCGACGACACGGTGCTCGACGCGGCCGGCCTGACCAAGAGGTACGGCGAGCACACGGTCGTCCGGGACGTCTCCTTCACCGTCGCGCGGGGCGAGACGCTCGGCCTGGTGGGGGAGTCCGGCTCCGGCAAGAGCACAGTGGCCCGGATCGTCGCCGGGCTGCTCGACGCCGACGTGGGCACCGTCACCTTCGAGGAGACGCCGTGGGCCGGCGTGCCGGAGCGGGCCCGCCGCCCTTTGCGGCGCAGGTTGCAGCTGATCTCGCAGGACCCGCTGAGCTCCTTCGACCCCCGCTACACGGTCGGACGGGTCGTCGCGGAGAACCTCGACCCCGACGTCGGTCGCGCGGACCGCCGGGATCACGTCGTCGACCTGCTGCGTCGGGTCGGTCTCGGCGCGGACCTGGTCGACAGGCATCCCCGGCAGCTCTCCGGCGGGCAGCGGCAGCGGGTCGCCATCGCCCGCGCGATCGCCCCCCGGCCCACAGTGATCGTCTGCGACGAACCGGTCTCCGCCCTCGACGTCTCCGTGCAGGCCCAGGTCCTCGACCTGCTCGCCGACCTGCGTGCCACCGACGGCACCGCCCTGCTCTTCATCTCCCACGACCTGGGTGTGGTGCACCACCTCAGCGACCGGGTGCTGGTCATGCACGACGGCGCGGTGGTCGAGCAGGGCCCGGTCGGCGACGTCTTCACCTACCCCCGGCACGACTACACACGGTCCCTCCTGGACGCGCTGCCCACCCTCGTCACCGCCGGTCGACCGTTGGAGGAACACCGATGACCGAGAAAAGTCTGCACCTGGCCGTGGCCCTGGACGGCCTCGGCTGGCACCCGGCCGCCTGGCGGCTCTCGCCTGCCGACGCGCGAGCGCCCCTGACAGCCCGCTACTGGAACGTCCTCGCCGGCGAGGCCGAGAACGCCGCACTGGACCTGCTCACCATCGAGGACAGCCTCGACCTTCAGTCGTCCCGGCCGGACGGTCCCGACGGCCGCGTCGACCAGGTCCGGGGACGCCTCGACGCGGTGCAGATCGCGGCGCGGATCGCCCCGCTGACCCGGCACATCGGGCTGATACCGACCACCAGCACCACCCACACCGAGCCGTTCCACCTCGCCACGGCGATCGCCACGCTCGACCACGTCAGCGGCGGACGGGCCGGGTGGCGGCCCCGCATCTCGGCACGCAGAGCCGAGGCCGGGCACTTCGGCCGCCGCGACATTCCGGCACTGGACCCCGCCCGGCTCGACGAACCGGAGACCGTACGACTCGTCGGCGACCTCATCGCCGAGGCCGGCGACGCGGTGGAGGTGGTCCGTCGGCTCTGGGACAGTTGGCAGGACGACGCCGTGATCCGGGACGTGCCCAGTGGCCGCTTCGTCGACCGGGATCGGCTGCACTACACCGACTTCACCGGCCGCTGGTTCTCCGTCAAGGGACCCTCCATCGTGCCCCGGTCGCCGCAGGGGCAGCCGATCGTCGCCGCCCTGGCCCACTCGTCGGTGCCGTACGCGTTCGCCGCCCGGCACGCCGACGTCGTCTTCGTCACCCCGACCGACGCCGGGCACGCCGCCGCGATCGTGGCCGAGGTGCGGGCAGCCGAGGAGACCGTCGGCCGAGTCGACCCGCCGCTGCGCGTCCTCGCCGACCTGCTCGTGGTGCTGGACGAGACGTCGACGCTCGCCGAGCACCGCAGAGCCCGCCTGGACGAGCTGCACGGCGAGGAGTTCACGTCGGACGCGGCCATCGTCGCCGGCATCCCGCAAGACCTGGCCGACCTGCTCGCCGAGTGGCACCGGGCCGGGGTGGACGGTTTCCGGCTGCGGCCCGCCGTGCTCCCCGACGACCTCACCGCGATCACCCGGGCTGTGGTGCCCGCACTGCGCGACAGGGGCCTGTTCCGCGCCGGATATTCCGGCGGAACCCTGCGCGACAGGCTCGGCCTGCCCCGACCGGCCAGCCGCTACGCCGTTGCGGCGACGGCCTGAGTTCAGGAGACCACGATGCCCAAGCAGATCATCCTGGCCGCGCACTTCCCGGGCGTGAACAACACCACCGTGTGGAGCGACCCGGCCTCCGGCAGCCAGATCGACTTCGACTCCTTCGTCCACCTGGCCCGCACCGCCGAGCGTGGCAAGTTCGACTTCTTCTTCCTCGCCGAAGGGCTGCGCCTGCGTGAGCAGCGGGGCCGCATCCACGACCTGGACGTGGTCGGCCGCCCGGACACGTTGACGGTGCTCGCCGCCCTCGCCGCGGTCACCACCCACCTGGGTCTGGCCGGCACCCTGAACACCACCTTCCGCGAGCCGTACGAGCTGGCCCGGCAGCTGGCCAGCCTCGACCACCTCTCCGGTGGGCGGGCCGCCTGGAACGTCGTCACCACCTCCGATGCGTTCACCGGGGAGAACTTCCGCCGGGGTGGATACCTCGACCGCTCGCTGCGCTACGAGCGGGCCGCCGAGTTCGTGCGTACCGCGCGGGAGCTGTGGGAGTCGTGGCCGGCGGAGGCCGTCGTGGGCGACCGGGACGGTGGCCGGTACGTCGCGGACGCCGACCCGGGCGCCTTCGCCCACCACGGCGACCAGTTCGACATCGCCGGGCACTTCACGGTGCCCCGCAGCCCGCAGGTGCACCCGGTGATCCTCCAGGCCGGTGACTCGCCCGACGGGCGCGAGTTCGCTGTTTCCAGCGCGGACGCGATCTTCTCCCGGCACGGCACGCTGGAGGACGGTCAGGAGTTCTACCGGGACGTGAAGTCCCGGCTCGCCCGGTACGGCCGTCACCCCGACGACCTGAAGATCATCCCCGGGGTCACCTTCGTGCTCGGGGACACCGACGCCGAGGCGCAGGAACGGGCCCACCACATCCGCCGGCAGCAGGTCAGCCCGCAGACCGCGATCCTGCTGCTCGAACAGCTCTGGAACCGGGACCTCTCCGGGTACGACCCGGAGGGCCCACTGCCCGTGGAGGATCCGGACGTCTCCGCCGACGCGATCAGCCGGGGCCGGGCGGGCATGTACCCCGACCCGGTCGACACCGCACGGCAGTGGCGGGCGTTGGCCGAGGAGAAGGGCCTCGGCATCCGCGACCTGATCATCGAGGTCACCGGTCGGCAGTCCTTCATCGGCACTCCCCGACAGATCGCCGAACGGATGAACCACTTCGTGCAGTCGGACGCGGCCGACGGCTTCATCCTGGTGCCACACCTGACCCCGGGCGGGCTCGACGACTTCGTCGACCAGGTCGTGCCGCTCTTGCAGGAGCGCGGTGTCTTCCGCACCGAGTACGCCGGCACCACCCTGCGCCACCACCTGGGCCTCAGCCCCGCCCGCCCGGTCGGTGCCGCGTCACCGTCCGCCTGACCCTCCCGCCGAAAGCGACGGTTCCCGCGTGAAGTTCCTGCTGATCACCCTCATCACCCACCTGCCCGACCCGGTCACCGGGCAGCGCCGGAGCACCACCGACCGGTTCCGGGAGGTGGTCGACACAGGGGTCCTGGCCGAGGAACTCGGCTTCGACGGGTACGGCGTCGGCGAACGGCACGAGCGCCCGTTCATCTCCTCCTCGCCGCCGGTGGTGCTGAGCCACATCGCGGCCCGCACCTCCACCATCCGGCTGTTCACCGCCGTCACCACGCTCAGCCTGCTCGATCCGGTCCGCGCGTACGAGGACTACGCCACCCTCGACCACCTCTCCGGCGGCCGACTCGAACTGATCATCGGCAAGGGCAACGGCGCCGCGCAGGCGCAGCTGTTCCACGTCACCGCCGAGGACCAGTGGGACCGCAACCGGGAGGGCTACGAGTTGTTCCGCCGCCTGTGGCGGGAGGAGAAGGTCACCTGGTCCGGGGCGTACCGGCCGTCGTTGACCGACGCCGAGACCTGGCCGCGTCCGTTGCAGCAGCCGATCCGGGTCTGGCACGGCAGCGCCACCAGCAGGGACTCCGTCGACCTCGCCGCCCGCTACGGCGACCCGATCTTCTCGGCCAACGTCACCAACCCCATCGAGCCGTACGCCGAGCTGATCCGCCACTACCGGGAACGGTGGGTCCACTACGGGCACGACCCGGCGGACGCCCTCGTCGGGGCGGGTAGCGCCGGGTTCTACGTGGCCCGCACCTCGCAGGAGGCGATCGAGCGGTACCGGCCGATCTTCGACGCCCGGGTCGCCACGTTCCGACGGCTCGGCGTCGAGCCGGTCTTCGGCTCCCTGGAGGACGCCATCGAGCGCAGTTCGATCCTGGTCGGCAGCCCACAGCAACTCGTCGACAAGGTGTTGCGCTACCACGAGCAGTTCGGCCACGAGGTCATCCACCTCCAGGCCGACCACGACGGGCTCACCGACAAGCAGCACCGGGAGAGCCTGGAACTGTTCCAGGCCGAGGTCGCGCCCGTGCTGCGCCGAGAGATCCCCAGTCGCCCCTTCGCCGCGCCGGTGACCGCCGCCTCTGCGGCCTGACCAGAAACGGGGACCACCATGTCGTCCACCCCACTGTCCATCCTCGACCTCTCGCCGGTGCCCTCGGGCGGCACCGTCGGCGACGCCCTGCGCAACACCGTCGACCTGGCCCGCCGGGCGGAACAGTCCGGCTACCACCGCTACTGGCTGGCCGAGCACCACCTCGCCGCCGGGGTGGCCAGCTCCGCGCCGGCGGTGCTCATCGGGCAGGTGGCCGCGGCCACCAGCGTGCTCCGCGTCGGCTCCGGGGCCGTCCAGGTCGGGCACCGCACCGCCCTGTCGGTGGTCGAGGAGTTCGGCACCCTGGCCGCCCTGCACCCCGGCCGCATCGACCTCGGGCTCGGCCGCTCCGGTCAGCGGCGCGTCGAGGCGGCCCGGGAGGCCGCCGCGTCCACCCCGCCGCCGGTCGAGGCCCGGGTCGTCGACGGGCTGCTCGTCCCGCCGCCGTTCTCCTACGCCAATGTGCTCGCCTCACCACGGTTCGCGCTGGCCAGCGCCCTGCTGCACCAACCGGGCGCGCAACCACCGCCCTTCGCCGAACAGGTGGCCGACGTGCTGGCCCTGCTGCGAGGCGACTACACCGACGCCGACGGTCTGGACGCGCACGCCGTACCGGGGGAGGGCTCCGACCTCCAGGTGTGGCTGCTGGGCAGCAGCGGCGGGGAGAGCGCCCAACTCGCGGGCGCCCTGGGCCTCCCCTTCGCCGCCAATTACCACGTCAGCCCCTCGTCGGTCCTCGACGCGGTTGCCGCCTACCGTGCCGCGTTCCAGCCCTCGACCACGCTCGCCGAGCCGTACGTGGTGGTCTCCGCCGACGTGGTCGTCGCCGAGACCGACGACACGGCACGCCGGTTGGCGGCACCGTACGGTCCGTGGGTGCGCAGCATCCGTAGCGGGGACGGCGCGATCCCGTTCCCGAGCCCCGAACAGGTCGCCACGCTGCAGTGGACCGACGCCGATCGGGAACTCGTCGCCGATCGGGTGGACACCCAGTTCGTCGGGTCACCCGCCACGGTCGTCGAGCGGCTGCGCACGCTGCGGGACGTCACCACCGCCGACGAACTGCTGGTCACCACGATCACCCACGACCACGCCGACCGGGTCAACTCCTTCGAGCTGCTGGCCAAGGAGTGGAACGACTGACGCGAGGTCTGTTCGGGACTGTTCGGAACCGTCGGTGACGGTTCCGCCGGGCGGGGCGGCTCGCTCAGGCTGACGTCGGAGCCGGGCGCACCACCGGACAGTCGACGGCAGGGAGAGATCGATGAAGTTGTTCAGGACGCTGGCCATCTCGGGCGCGATGGTCGTGGCGCTCGTGACGGGAACGGCGGCACCGGCCAGTGCGGACGCGTACTCGTACAACGGGTACGGGTCGGTCAACTTCCAGAGCTCCGGGGACTACATCACCCTCACCCACTACACCTACGACCCCTACCCGGGGTACTACGCCTCCTACGCCGAGTGGTACACCGACTACGGTCGGACCGGAATCTGCGGTGACAACATCGGCGGCCGCCTCGGGTGCAACGAGGACGTGGCGGAGAAGCACTGGATCAGCATCCGCGTCTGCACCCGCTACGGGGTGTTCAACGCGGTCACGTGCGGCGACTGGGACACCTCCCGCACCTGACGTCAGCCGGTCCGACGGTGGCAGCCACGCCTGCCGCACCGCGGCGAGGCCGTCACCGTCGGACCACCCCGTTCTGGTACGCCCACACCACGGTCTGCAACCGGTCCCGTACGCCGATCTTCGCCATGGCGCGCCCGAGGTGCGACTTGACCGTGCTCGTCTCGATGAAGAGCCGGTCGGCGATCTCGACATTGGACAGGCCCTGCGCGAGCAGCTCCACGATCTCGGTCTCCCGCGCGGTGAGCTGGTGCGCCGCCGCGGCGTCCGAGGGAGGCGCGGGGGTGCGTTTCGCGAACTCCGAGATGACCCGGTGGGTGACGGCCTGGTCGACGAGCCCGTACCCGTTGGCGAGGCGACGGATGGCCTCGACGAGGTCCTCCGGTTCGCAGTCCTTGAGGATGAACCCGCTGGCACCGGACTCCAACGCGCCGAAGACGTACTCGTCGAGGTCGAACGTCGTCACCACCAGCACCGCGGGCGGTGTGCCGGGCGCGTTGGCGAGGATCTGCCGGGTCGCGCTGAGCCCGTCGCCGTGGGGCATCCGGACGTCCATGCAGATGACGTCCGGTTGCAGTCGGCGGGCCAGGTCGATTGCGGCGGACCCGCTCGACGCCTCCGCCACGACCTCGATGTCGCCCGCATCCTCCAGGATCACGCGGAAGCCGGCGCGGACGATCGCCTGGTCGTCGACGAGCATCACCCTGATCATGCGGTGGCCTCTTCCCTCGGGTGGGACGCGACGGGACCGTTCGTCGGCAGCGTCGTGGTGACCGACCACCCGCCGGCCGGGGTCGGGCCGGCCGCGAACGATGCCCCGATCAGTTGCGCGCGTTCGCGCATGCCCACCAGGCCGACGCCGCCGGTCCGGGTGGACGGTCCGGATCGTGGGGTGGCCGGTTCGTTCACCACCTCCAGCGTCACCGAGCGGGGCAGGAAGCGGAGTGCCACCCGTACCGGCGCCTCGGGGGCGTGCTGGCGGGCGTTGCTGAGCGACTCCTGCGCGATCCGGTAGAGCGCCACGTCGGCGATCGGCGACACCGCATGTGGCTGCCCCTCCCGGACGAGTTCGACCGGCCCGGAGAGGCCGCCCGCGGTGTCGACCAGTTCGTCGAGCGTGTCCAGCCCGGGCACCGGGGCGGCACCGTCGCCGTCCTCGTGCCCCGGACGCCCGCGCAGCACACCGACGACCAGCCGCAGGTTGTCCAGGGTCTCCTTGCCCTGACTGCGGATCCAGGCCACCCCGGCCTTCGCGGCTGCCGGGTCGCGGTCGATCAACCGCTCCACCGCCGCCGCCTGTACGACCACGCCGGACAGGTGATGGGCCGCCACGTCGTGCAGTTCCCGGGCCATCCGGGAGCGCTCCGCGCCGATGGCGGCCTGGACCTTCGCCTGCTGCTCCCGGATCGCCTCGTCGGCCCGCAGCCGGACCAGCTCGACGTAGCGCCGGTAGGTGGCCACGTAACCGCCGACGAATGTCGCGCTGGCGTAGGTCAGGGCGCTCGCCGAGACGTACGCGACGCCGGTCAGCAGGTCAGGGGTCACCACGACGGCAGCCCCGACCGACTCCGCCAGCACGGCCACGCCGACGGCCAGCAACGCGCGCCGCACCGGCAGCACGGAACCGACGGTGTACGCCACGACGAACGGCGCGAGACCCCGGATGGTCACCTCCGGAAGGGAGAGGCCGTTGATGGGCAGTTGAAGGCCGACGACGAGCGCGAGGCAGAGCAGTGGCCGGACCCGACGCAGGCACAGCAGCATCGCCTGCGCACAGCAGATGGCGATGATCAGCCAGGCCCGCGTCGGGTCGAACGACACCCCGTCCTCCGGTGCCGCGAACCAGAACAGCGCCCCCAGCAGCACGAAGGTCAGGACGGTCAGGACCGCCGCCAGCAGGCAGTCCCGGGCGAACACGCCGGTCACTCCGAGCCGGGTCAGCCGTCCGTCGAGCCACCTCGTCAGTCGTGGTGTGCCGGGCTCGGTGCCGGTGTGGTCCCTCATGCGGTTCGCGTCCTTGCTCCGGATCGTTCCGGGTCGGGCGGTCAGTAGGAGATGCTAGGCGCGAGCAGCCGGAACTCCACGGCGAACCAGCCCGCTCCGGCGAGAGCGACCAGGATCAGAGCGCTGCCGACGATCCGTCGCCAGCCGACGTGACGTCGGACGTCGTCGGCCAGCCGGATCCCGGCGGGCAGCACGCCGAGCAGACCGACGAGTTGCAGCGCCTGGATGCCGCGCAGGGCGGGCCCGGGTACGTCCTGCAGGCTCATGATGCTGCCGATGCTCAGCACCCAACCGGCGAACGCGAGCAGCGTACCGGCGACCGCGACGCGGCTCAGGATCCGCGCGGTACGCCCGGCCCGCTCGCGAGGTGCGCTGCCGAGCCGACGGCGGACAATCGCGCCGACCGGCCAGGCCAGGACGGTGAGGAGCAGCACGACAGTCGACAGGGCCAGCACCGGGACGGCGATCGCCGAGGCGCGGGCGGGCTCGACGGGCAGCAACGTGAACGCGGAGTCGAAACTGATCGCCTCGACCCGGTCGTCGGCGGCCCGCATGGCGATCGTGCGCTGCCCGCCGACCTCCCGCCAGACCCACGGCGCCACCTCCTCGTAGAGGGCGGGGGAGTCCGACAGTGGACCCGGCTCGAACCGCAGCCGGTCGCCGTCGGCGACGCTGACCGTCGTCCGGCCGACCAGGCCGATCACCGTCAGGAAGTTGCTCCGCATCGCCCGCGAGGACTCGTACGTGCCGGCGGCCAGCTGGGCGTGCGTGGCGGTGGTCGCCGCGTCGACGGCCGTGCTCGGCTGTCCGGCGCGGGTGGGGAAGTATCGGTCGGCGAAGCCGTGCACGACCGCCTCGCGAAGCTCGTGGCTGTCGAGGCCGCCGGAACCGTTGCTGTTGAGGGAGAGGAAGATGCCGGCCCGGTCGTCGGGGTAGATCTGCAGGTGCGAGTGGAAGTACTTGGTGTCGCCGCCGTGGCCGAGGATCCGGTGGCCGTTGCGGTCCTCCTCGAAGAAGCCGAGGGTCATCCGCGGTCCGTCGGCCAGGGTGCCCAGCGACGTCGCGTCGAGTGCCGGACGCTGCATCAGCTCGCGGGTCGGCTGGTCCAGCAGGGGCGCGAAGCCCACCGGCTCGCCGAGCTGGGCGAGCATGAACCGCGCCATGTCCGTCGCCGGGGCGCTCAGCGCGCCGGGCGGGGGCGTGCCGACGATCTCGAAGGGCGCGGCGGGTGCGGCGGAGGTGTCGTACCCCTTGGACATCCGGTCGCGCAGCGCCGCCGGTAGGGGCTGCTCGAAGGTCGAGGATGGCATGCCCGCGCGCTCCAGCACGTTGCGCTGGACGTACTCCTCGAAGCGCGTCCCGCTGACGCGTTCGACGATGTAGCCCGCGAGGGCGTTGCTGTAGTTGGAGTAGGCCGGAACGGTGCCCGGCTCGTAGATCTGCTCCGGTGGGTCGGTCACCAGGGCCTTGCGCAGGTCAGTCCTACTGCCGTCGGTGCCGATGAGGCCGGCGATCCGCTCCTCGAAGCCTGCGGTGTGGGTCAGCAGGTGCCGCAGGGTCACCGCCCGCTCGTAGCTGCGCGGAAGATCGAAGTCGAGGTACGTCTCGACGTCGGCGTCGAGGTCGAGCTTCCCGTCCTGGACGAGTTGCAGGACGGCGGTGGCGGTGACGAGCTTCGACACCGATCCCATCCGGAAGAGGTGCCGGTCCGGGTCGACAGGAACGGCCCCCTCGCCACCGTCGCCGGTGTCGGCGTACCCGTACCCCCGGGTTGTGACGATCTTGCCGTCGTTCACGACGGCGACAGTGGCCCCCGCGATGCCGGTACGGTCGAGCGCGGCCGGCAGCAGGCCGTCGAGCCAGGCGTTGACGTCGCTGCCGGTCAGGGCGGGGTCGGTCCCGCCCGTGCCGGCGGGAGCGGCCGGAACGCCGGCGGCCGGGGCCGGGTCGCCGGGCGACGCGCCGCAGCCCGCGGTGCTCACGGCGACGACTGCCATGGCCGTCAGCACCGCCCCGAGTCGGGCGACCATTCGTGCGGGTCGGTGTGAGCGGGATCGGGGAACAGTGCGAGAGCGCATGGTCGACCAGTGCCTTCCCAGGCGGAACGGGTGTCCGGATCAGGTCCGTGCGGCGTCACCCGGTGCCTGGTTCCAGCCTGTTCGAGCGATCCGCCTGAACCATCTGGCGCAGGACGGCAAAGCGTTTACGACCTGAGGAGGAGGGCGGTGTGTCCATTCGCGTGAACCACTGCCCGTGCCGGTGCATCCAACCCTGTGACAGAGCCCGCAGAGGAAAGGACCAGCCATGCGCGCCACGCTGCTTCCCGGTGTGCTGCTCACCGTCACGGTCGTCGCCGGGTGCACCTCACCTGTCGAACGGGTCGGCGGTGACGCGGCACCCGCCGGCTCTCCGTCCGCCAGCGCGAGCCTGTCGGCGTCGAGCGCTCCGGCGACCCCCAGCTCCACTCCGAGCGCTCCGGCCACCCGCACCTCAGCCCCGGGCGCTCCGGCGACCCGCACCTCTGGGCCGGCCACTCCGGTGAGCGAGATGAGGCGGACCGACTGGCCCAACGCGGTGATCCGCAGCCTGGACTTCTGCGGTGAGTCCGACGAGTTCGTGAGGTTCCGCAACGGGTCGAACGGCTTCGACGTGCCGTGCCGGATCCTGCCCGGAGGCGCACGACCGGCGTACGCCGACTTCATCGGCGAAGAGCCGGCGGACGCACCGGCGACCGAGGACGCCCTCGTCCTCGTCGAACTCGGCAACCCCGGCGCGGCACGGCGGCAGGCGCTCGTGCCCGTCCAGCTCGCCTACGACGGCAAGGAGCGTTTCGCGCGGCCGGTCATCAAGGGGGACGACCCGAGCCCGTCCGGCGACCGGGTCATGACGTTCGTCTCGTACCGGATCGTGGATTTCCACGTGGAGGCCACCGTCCGCAAGCTCGACGGCGGCACCGAGACCCGCCGGTGGCGCATGAGGGACTATGCCGGCAACTGGGAACGGTTCTAGCCTTGCGTGAGCAGCGAATCGTCCACCCGCAGCGTGTCGAGGACCTCGTCGGTGCGGTCGGCGCCGTCGGTCTGTTTGACCTGGACGTACACGCCGACGGAGCCTCCCGCGCCGGCCAGGGTGACCTCGCTGAAGGATTTCTCGGTGCCCCCGCAGCGGGCCCAGCGCCGCACCGTCCCGCTGAGTGCTCCGACGGTGACCGCTCGCCCGGAGGCATCAGTGCATCCGCTGTGGTCGGGCAGCGTCGGCCGCTCCGTGGCCGGCAGGGCACGGCTCACACCGACGAAGACACCGGGTGTCGCGCTGTCGACGTCGGCCCATTCGGTGAGGTCCGCTCCGATGAGCAGGCCCGGACGGCGCTCCTCGGTGAGACCGATGACGGCCGGGTTCCAACCCTTGTCGCGCAGTTGCCTCGCCCAGCCGTCCGGCACCGCCACCGAGACGGTGCCGGTCGCGTCGCCCACCCGCGTCCAGCCGTGTGGTGCTGTGGAGGGGGCGGCGGATC
The DNA here is from genome assembly GCF_053592955.1 of Micromonospora sp. NPDC002411. NCBI lineage: Bacteria > Bacillati > Actinomycetota > Actinomycetes > Micromonosporales > Micromonosporaceae > Micromonospora > Micromonospora sp. NPDC002411. Next base: position 20,463 of record NZ_JBSFBM010000073.1, read on the forward strand.
CGGCCGTGACCAGCGCGGCGGCCACGACGCCGACGGCGGCGAGGGAACGGCGGACGCGGTGCGGGGGTGGGCGGACGGTGACCCGCCGCCTGGCGAGCAGACCCTCCAGCGCGGCGGCGTACGCGGCCGCGGTCGGCCAGCGGCGGTCCGGGTCGCGATGCATCGCCCGGCGGACGACTCGCTCGACGGCGGCGGACGCGCGCGGTGTCGCCGGTTGCCCCGGCGGCGACCCGGTGAGCATGTGGTGCGTCAGGGCGCCGATCGCGTACACGTCGGCGCGCACGTCGATCCCACCGCCGGGGACGAGTTGCTCGGGGGCCATGTAGGCGGGAGTGCCGGCCACCACTGTGAACCCGGACGCGTGCGCGAGGGTCTTGGCCAACCCCAGGTCGGCGACCAGCACCCGGTCGCCGGCCGTGGTGTCGAACAGGACGTTGGAGGGCTTGAGGTCGCGGTGCAGCACACCGTTGTCGTGCAGGACGGCCACCGCCCGCGCGATGTCGACGGCGACCCGCAGTGCCTCGCGCACCGGCATCGGCCCGCCGTCCAGCCGGTCGGCGAGGCTGCCGCCCGCGGCGTACGTCATCACCAGGTACGGCCGACCGTCGGGCAGCTCACCGACGTCCAGCACCCGGACCAGATGGTCGGAGTCGACCTGCCGCATGAACCGGGCCTCCTGACGGAAGCGCCCCCGGATGTCGGCCCGCTGCGACCAGTTGTCGGCGAGCACCTTCACGGCCACCGGGGACCGCAGCTCGTCGTCGTACGCCAACCAGACGGTCGCGAAGGCGCCGGCGCCGACCGGGTGCGCGATGCGGTAGCGACCGACCTGTGGCGGGATGGACACGACCGTATTATCCGACGACCGGGACACCGGTGACGCCCATGAGCGGGGGAGCGCGGGTGGTGATCGGATCCGACACTGAGGAACTGGCCCGGCGGGCGGCGGCCGGCGACCGCAGCGCCCTCGACGAGCTGCTGGCCGCGATCGGGCCGCGGGTCCTTGAGCAGTGTGGACGCTTCCTGCCCTGCCGGCAGGACGCGGAAGAGGCGGCGCAGGACGCGTTGGTGC
>NZ_JBSFBM010000074.1:0-21505 GCF_053592955.1 Micromonospora sp. NPDC002411
GGCGCCGCCGGGCGGGGTGACTGCGCGGTCGCGGCGCCCGTCGGGGGGCGGACGCCGCGACCGCGCGCGGCACTCAGAACGCGTGGTACGCGATCAGCGGCTCGTACTCGTACCGCAGGTTCTCGAAGCGGACCCGGAAGTTGACCCCGTCCCGGACGTTGGTCGCCACCGTGATCCAGCCCGAGTTTGCCGGCAGGTACGTCCAGTAGTTGCAGGCACTCGTCTTGTCGACGAAGATCACGCACGCCTCGGTGGCGTACACGCTCGCGTTGCGGACGTTGATGTCGCGACAGCGGGTCGTGGTGCGGTACTGGCCGGCCGAGCCGCCGTAGCGGCCGCTCTCGAAGTACGACCGGACCGCCCCGCCGTAACACGTCGCGAGCGGGGCGAAGGCATTGGTGCCGGGGGCGGCCGGCGTGACCGGCGCGGATGGGGCAGCCTGTGCGGGTGCGCCGGCGAAGAGCAGCGCGGTGGCCGTGGCGACGGCGAACAGGCGAGCGGTCGGGGATGGCATGCGGACAAGCCTCCGGGAACAGTTAACTGACCGTCCGGATTGGACTGATCATCGGACGGTGACGATGATACGTATCGATCGATTCTGTCGTGGCCCCGTTGATGTCCGCCCCGTGTGGTAGCTCTGTAGGCATGTCCGAGGCCATGCTCAGCAAGGTGCGCAAGCTGCTGGCCCAGGCCGAGGACCCGGCCTGCACGCCCGCCGAAGCCGCGGCGTTCACCGCCAAGGCGACCGAGTTGATCGCCCGCTACGGCGTGGACCGAGCGCTGCTGGCCGTCCACGACCCGACCACCGATCCGGTCGGCGACCGGGTGCTGGACGTCGTCGCCCCGTACGCCCGCGACAAGGTCGGTCTGCTCGCCGCCGTCGCCGAGCCGCTGCGCTGCCGCTGCGTACGCCGTCGGCAGGGCAACGGCTTCGCGCTGCACCTCTTCGGCTTCGCCAGTGACCTGGAACGGGTCGACCTGCTCTTCACCTCACTGCTCGTGCAGGCGGCGCACGGCCTGGCCGCCACCCCGGTGCCGGAGGACGACCATCCCGCCGCCTTCCGCCGCTCCTGGCTGGCCGGTTTCGCCGAGGTGATCGGGGGTCGACTCTGGGCGGCGGAGACGGCGGCGGCCAGCGAGTCGGGCACACCGTCGGTGGCGCTGGTGCTGGCCGACCGTTCCGACCGGGTGCAGCGACGGCTCAGCGAGGAGTACCCACGGCTGCGCACCGCCCCACCGCGTCGACTGGGCGGCACTGGGTTCGGTTCGGGTGCGGAGGCCGGCCAACGCGCGAACCTGGGTGGCCGAGACCTGGCCGGTCGCTCCGCTGCCGATCGGCGACTCGGCCGGTGAGCCGGCGCGCCGTTCTGCTGCTGATCGGCAGCTCGGCCCGTCAGGCGGAAATGCCGGGGTGGCGCGACAGCGTGCCGACGTAGCGGGTGAGCAACTCGTGCCAGCCAGCGGTGAGCGCCTTGCGGTAACCCTCAGCAGCCTCGCCGTGCCTGTCGAAGTGCCGGTGCTCCAGCTCGATCCTCGTACGCTCCGGCCCTTCCGGTAGGAACAGCACCTCGACCTCACTAGCCCGGGCCGGATCCGGCACCGGTGCTCGGTCGGGGCCGATCTGCCAGGCGAAGACCAGCCGCCGCGGCGGGTCCCAGGTGAGCACCCGCCCCCAGTCGGCGCGAAAACCGTACGGGCCGATCTCGTAGAGCATGCCGCCGGCCCGTGGCTCCATGCCCAGCTCGTCGAGAGCGTCCGGGCCGGACCAGGTGTATTCGGTGACCCACCAGTCAGTCAGCTGGGCCGTGAAGACCGTGAACGCGTGCTCGGCCGAGCTCGGGACGAGGAGACTGCACCGCAGGGAAAACCGGTCGACGTCCTGCCGGATGTCGGCCGGATCAGTCATTTCCTGTCCCATAGGCCCGGACCATACCGGCTGATGCCCGGGTGTGCAGCTTCGCGCGGTGCCCGGTTCCAGACAGAGGGTCGCCGAGCCGTCACGCACGGGATGCCCGGCCGGAAAGCGGGTAACCGCGCCGACGACCGGGACTCTGTGCAGGCGGGGCGGGAGATCATGGGCGAGAACGGGCAGCAACGGGGGGCGGACCGGAACGTCGACAACGTGGACCCGGACGTCCTGCTCGACATTCCGAAGGTGTCCGTCGACTCGATCCGGCTGGCGGTCGACGGCCTGGACGCCGACCTGTCGCTGCGGGCCCGGGTGGCCAACCTCCTTCAGGTCGACGCCGGCGTACGCGTGCACCTGAGCGGCGTCGAGCTGGACGTCAACGGGGTGCACGCCGAGGCGCAGCTACGGGTGCGGTTGGAGCAGTTGACCAGGATCCTGGGGCGGGCGCTCGACACCCTCGACAGCAACCCGCAGATCATCGAATCGCTCGCGCGTACGGCCACCGCCATCGACGACGTGAACCGCAGCGCGCAGCAGTTGGCGGCGGGTGCGGCAGAGGTCCGGGCGTCGGCGCGGCGCTCCGACGGCGTACTCGATGAGTTGGGTCAGCAGGTGGGCGCGGTCGGTGCGGTCGCCGACCGTGACCGACCAGGTCCTGATCGCCCGGGTGCTGATCGGCCTGCACCAGGTCCGGTCAGTTCGGAGCCGAAGGCCGGAGGCCCGGGGCCGCGGGCCGGCGGCCCTGGGCAAGCCGGTCAGGCGCGACCGGCGGTCCAGCGCCCGGAGGCCCCGCATCGGGAGGCGCGTGAGCCAGATGGCCCGCACGAGGGGTCGCGTCCTCCCGAGCGGGAGCGGCCCGAAGGCTCAGGCGGTGGGGTACGGCCGGCAGGGGCGGGCCGGGGATCGGACGAGGCGGCTGGGCGACCCGGTGGCGGGCCCGATCGGGGTCCTTCCGGAAACGGGGGCCCGTCCGGAGACGGTGACGGCGGTCTGTCGGCTGCGACGCAGGCTGCCGCCCAGAACGCGGCGCAGTTCGCCGAGCAGGCCGGGGAGACGCTGCGACAGGCTGGACGCAGCGTGTGGGAGGCGATCCAGGGCGGCATCGCGCAGCACCGCCCCCAGAGTCACCGCGACGAATGACGCCCGGTCCGGCCGGCGATCTCGCCCCTCGCGATCCGGCCTCCGCTTGGTCCACACGGGTTCGGGGAAGTTGCGGTGTCGGAAGCGCTGGGATACCGCGATTTCGGGGAAGTCGTGTTGATCACGCGGAAACTGGACGCCGTGGGCGGGAGGGGGTGCCAGTACCGGCGGAAACAGCAAGATCCCCACCTGCGTATTCGCTGGTGGGGACCTCTGTAGCCCGGCGAAAGGCTATGTGGCCAGGGGCGGGGTCGAACCGCCGACCTTCCGATTTTCAGTCGGACGCTCGTACCAACTGAGCTACCTGGCCGTGTCGCTCGGCTCATGCTACCCGGCTACCGGATGAACCGGTGGCAGGGCGACCTGCTCCGATACGCAGAACGCCGCGCGGGGCGCGGCGTCAGCGCTGCGGTCCTGACGGGACTTGAACCCGCGACCTCCGCCTTGACAGGGCGGCGAGCACTCCAACTGCTCCACAGGACCTAGCTTGTGTTGCTCCGGCTTGCGCCGGTCGTGCCCCCAACGGGATTCGAACCCGTGCTACCGCCTTGAAAGGGCGGCGTCCTGGGCCGCTAGACGATGAGGGCGGCCCCGCCATCATTGCACACTCGCAACTTCAAGCGGACTTGCTCCCATCCGGCCCCGCCGGAGGCTTCGAAAGCATACGTGATGCCTGGTCGGTCGACAAAATCGGTATCGGCAAGGGCTGGCAATGAGGCATAACAGCAGGTCAAAGGTGGTCTAGCGGAGTTTGGTGATGCCGAAGCGCTTCTTCAGGTCGGCGATCAGGTGAGGGCAGGCGGCGAGCGTCGCGGCCCGGTTGCCGCCCCCGTCGTGCAGCAGCACGATGGCACCGGGGCGGGCGGCGGCGTGGATGCGCTTGCCGATCGTGGCGGCGTTGGGCTTGTCCCAGTCCTGCGGGTCCACCGACCAGTGCAGCGGGTGCATGCCGAGACCCTTCGCGACGTCCAGCACCTCCGAGGTCCACCGGCCGCCCGGCTGCCGGTAGAACGGCACCTTGGCGCCGGGAGCCGCCTTCTGGATGGCCTTGTTGGTGCGGGCCAGGTCGGCCTGGATCTCGTCGACCGGCCGCCGGGCCAGATCGAGATCGTGTCGCCAGCTGTGGTTGCAGAGCTGGTGCCCCTCGCGGACGATCCGCCGGACCAGGTCCGGGTGACGCTGCACCTCACGGCCGACCACGCAGAAGGTGGCGGTCACCTTGGCGGCCCGCAGTTGGTCGAGCACCTTGGGTGTCCAGGCCGGGTTGGGCCCGTCGTCGAAGGTGAGGACCACGGGGCGTTCGCCGGTGTTGCGTCGCAGGCCGGCCGGGAGCTTCGCCGGCAGCGGACGCAGCGGAGGCTTGGGCGGCTTGCTGACCGTCGGCTGCGGTGACGGCGACGTGCTCGGCGTCACCGGCTGCGGCGCACTGGCGGGCGCGATGGTGCGTTCCGGCTGCGCACAGCCGGACAGGACCAGCGCCACGGCGAGGACGGACGCCAGGAAGGCGCGGGCTTGCATCTGCTGGCTCCCGGGGGGGGTCGGGGTAGGCGGACCCGCCCGACGGTAGTTCACGCGCTCAGCGGGCGACAGTGCGATCAGTCACGCGTCGACTGGTCCAGGGAGTCCCGGACGGCGGCGGCAAGCGATACCGCCTCGGCCAGGTCCACCGGCCGCACGACCCCGGCGGGCAAGGTGTCGGCTCGCCAGCCGGGGCCGGCGGCGAGCGCCAGCAACGGGCGGCGTGGTGCGGCGAGCAACGCGCTGAGCTGGGCCGGGTCGGCGGTGGCGCGGGTGTGGGACCAGAGCACCACGGCAGCCGGTCCGGTCCGGTTGACCGCCTCGACCAGAGCAGCCGCCGGCACCCGGGCGCCGAGCATCCGGTAGCTGACCCCGGCTTCCGCGAGAGCCGCGGCCAACGCCTCCAGCGGTAGGGTGTGCTGCTCCTCGTCGGCGCAGGAGAGCAGGATGCGGGCCGGGCCGGTGGGCACCCGGGCTCGACTGGCTGCCGCGAGGGCCTCCGAGACGCAGCGGGACACCAGGTGTTCCACCTCGATCAGGCCAGTGGTTGCGGCGTGGCGTTCGCCGATGCCGGCGAGCACCGGACGCAGCAGGCCCTCCCAGGTGGCGACGACCCCGCTGGTGGCCAGGGCGTGCGCGATCGTCTCGCTGATCGCCGCCGCGTCCAGACGCATGGCGGCGCGGGCCAACCCACGGGCTGCCGGCCCGGCACGCCCCACCGGGATGCCTCCACCGCCGTCGCGGCTGGGCGGCTGGATGCGGCGGGGAGCGGCGGTGCCGTTGGGTGACGAGTCAGGTGCCTGGCGGGCCCAGCGGGCCGCCTCGGCAGGGCTCACCCCCTCGGCGGTGAGCCGTCGCATGATTTCGAGACGGGCCAGATCGGCCGGTGTGTAGCGGCGATGGTGACCAGGGACGTGTTCACTGGGCCCGAGCCCGTAGCGCTGGTGCCAGGTGCGAAGGGTCGTGACCGCGACCCCCAGCCGGCGTGCGACCGCACCCGCGCTCAGCGCCTCATCGACCACCCGACCGCTCCGCCGTGTCGTCCGCCGATCCGGGCGGGGTCACGGCCAGGCCGGGTGCGCCGGACGTGGACCCCGAGGGGCGCAACAGCCGGTTCACCACCCCGCCCAGCCAGGGCGCGTACGACCGGGGGTCGCGTTCCAGCTCGGTCTCCAGTGCGCTCGGGTCGGCCCACCGCAGCTCGGCCACCTCGTCCGGGTCCGGCAGCAGCGGAGCGGAGGGGAGAAAGTCACCCCGCAGCACGTGGTCGTACTCGAATTCGACCCGACCGGTCGCCGGGTCCTCGGCGTAGTAGACGTAGACGCCGACCTCGGTCAGCTCGACCGGGCCCGCGCCCAACTCCTCGCGAAGGCGCCGGTTGGCGGCCTCGGCGAGCGACTCGCCCGGACGGGGATGGCCGCAGCACGAGTTGGCCCAGCGCAGCGGGAACCGGGTCTTGACGGCGGCCCGGCGCTGGAGCAGCACCTGACCGTCCGGGTCCACCAGCAGCACCGAGAAGGCCCGGTGGAGCTGCCCCGGCGGCTGGTGCGCGGCGGAGACTGTCGTCTCGCCGTGCGCCTCGCCGGTCTCGTCGACCAGTTCGACGAGGTGCCCCTCGCGACTACTCATCGGCCTTCCCCGGTGATCCGGCCGGCGGCGAGCTTGCCGGAGATGAGCACCATCGGCACGCCGACCCCGGGCTGTGTCCCGGAGCCGACGAAGACCACGTTCGACAGCTCGCGGTGCAGGTTCGACGGACGGAACGGGCCGGTCTGGAAGAGGGTGTGGGCGGCGGCGAACGGCGTGCCCGCGGCCATGCCCTGCTCCTCCCACTCGGCCGGGGTGATCGCCCGCAACACCTCGACGCCGGCGCCGAAGCCGACGTAGCCGCGCTCCTCCAACGTGCCGATCAGCTGGTCGCTGTAGCGCTGGGTCAGGTCGCCGCGCCACTCGAACGGAGCCCGGTGCAGGTTGGGCACGGGGGCGAGCACGTAGTAGGTGTGCCGGTCCGCGGGGGCCACCGACGGGTCGGTCCGGCTCGGATTGGTCACCAGCAGCGACGGGTCGGTCATCAACTCACCCCGCCGGATGACCTCATCGAAGGTGCCCTTCCACGCGCGTCCGAAGTGGATGTTGTGATGGGCGATCTTGTCATATGCCTGTCGGGAGCCGACGTGCAGAACGACGCAGGACGGTGAGTAGGTGAGCCGTCGTGCCGGAGCGGCCGGGAGCAGGTCCCGGTAGGCGACCGGCAGGTCCGGGTTGAGCACCACGACGTCCGCCCGGATCAGTTCGCCGTCCGCGGTGAGCACACCTGTGGCTCGGCCGTTCGCGGTCTCCACCCGGGTCACAGTGGTGTCGTACCGGATCTGTACGCCGTGCTTCTCGGCCGCGCCGGCCATCGCCCTGGAGACCGCGTGGATGCCGCCGCGCGGGAAGTAGACCCCGGCCACCGAGTCGAGGTACGCGATGACCGTGTAGATGGCCAGCGCGTCGTGCGGCGCGAGGCCGGCGTACATCGCCTGGAAGGAGAAGATCCGCTGGGTACGCGGGTCCCGGAAGAATTGGTTGATCTTTGTTTGGAGACGCCGGAACGCCCCACCGGCGAGCAACTTGAGCAGGTTGCCGGTGAGAAGGTCGGTCGGCGCGTCCAGGTTGCGCTCGATGAAGTCGGCCCGCTCCAGACGCCACAGCTCCCGCGCGTAGTCGACGAAGCGCAGGTAACCATCGGCCTCACGCGGCCCGCAGGCCCGGGAGATCTCGGCGGCCATCCGTGTGGTGTCGGTGAGCACGTCGAGGGTCGAGCCGTCCGGGTAGTACGCCCGGTAGGCAGGGTCGAGCGGGGTCAGGTCGAGCCAGTCGCGCAACTCCTCACCGACCGCACCGAGCGCCTCGGCGATCAGGTCGGGCATGGTGAGCACCGTCGGACCGGTGTCGAACTCGTAGCCGTCCACGGCGAGTCGACCGGCGCGCCCACCGGGCACCGGCTCGCGTTCCAGCACTGTCACCTGCCGGCCGCTGCCGGCGAGGTGCAGCGCGCAGGCGAGCCCACCCAGTCCGGCCCCGACGACCACCACCCGGTCCGTCCGTCCCGTCACCGTCCGCACGTGACCACCTCCTCGAGAAAGTCGCTCATCAGGCCCGCCGGTTGGTGGCGGCGGTGGCCAGCCCGGTCAGCGCGGTCCGCGCCGTCCGGTCCACGGGTGCGCCGTCGAGCGCCGCCAGCGCGTCACTCACCCGCTCAGCGATCATCCGCTCCACCCGGGTCACGGCACCGGTCTCCACGACCAGCTCGGCGAGGCGGTCGACCGGCCCGTCGGCGGCCCGCTCCAGCGCCCGGAGCTGCGCCGGCGTGGCCAGCTCCCGGGCCAGCATGAGCAGCGTGGTCGGCTTGCCGGTGCGGAGGTCGTCACCCGCCGGCTTGCCGGTGGCGACCGGGTCGCCGTAGACGCCGAGCAGGTCGTCGCGGAGCTGGAACGCCTCGCCGACGGCCAGACCGTAACGGGTGTACGCGGAGACCAGCGGATCGTCGTGGGGGACGCCGGCCAGGCAGGCCCCGAAGAGCAGTGGTCGCTGCACGGTGTAGCTGGCGGTCTTGTAGCGGGCCACCCGCAGCGCCCGGTCGACCGACCAGTTGGCCGGGTCGTTCTCGCCGAGCACGTCGAGATACTGCCCGGCGACCGTCTCCACCCGCATCTGGTCATAGCAGCGGCGAACCTCGAACAGTCGGGCCGACGGCACCGTGGCCTGGGCCAGCAGCCGATCGGCCCAGACCATGCAGAGGTCACCGATGAGCACGGCGACCGCCTCACCGAACCGGCTGGGATCACCTCGGTGGCCGGCGGCGACGTGTTGTTCGGCGAGCGCGACGTGCGCGGTGGGGCGGCCTCGGCGGGTGGTGGACGCGTCCATCACGTCGTCGTGGACCAGGGCGAAGGTGTGCAGCAGCTCCAGCGCGGCCAGCGCGGGCAGCACGGGGGGCAGTGCCTCGACGCCGCCGACCGCACCGCGCCACCCCCAGTAGGCGAACGTGGACCGGATCCGTTTGCCGCCGACGAGGACGGCGTCCCGCGCGGCTGCGGCGAAGCGGCCCATCGACGTGTCGATCTCGGCGAGGGTGTCGACCTCGGCGGTGAGGAACGTGCTCAGGGTCTCGTGCACCGCCGCGATCAGGTCCTGGGTGTACGCGGCCAGGACGGCGCGGACCGGATCGTCCCCGTCCCCTGGCCCCGTCGGCGCCACGCGGGTCGCGTTGCCCGCAACTGCGTCGTTGGCCATGCGGCTGAGCGTACCCTAGGCTACGAGTTGCGTCGATTGGTGCGTCGATAATTGAGGAGGGCCGGTGGACACTGATCTCACCGCTGCCTATGACCGGTGCCGTGAGCTGCACAAACGCCACGGCCGCACCTACTATCTCGCCACCCGACTGCTCCCCGCTTGGAAACGACGACATGTGCACGCCCTCTACGGGTTCACCCGGTACGCGGACGAGATCGTGGACCGCACCGAGGACCTTCCCCAGGTCGAGCGGGCTGCCCTCCTGGACGACTGGGCCAGCCGTTTCATGTCCGGCCTGCACGGTGCCCCCGTCGACGACCCGTTGCTGCCGGCCGTCCTGCACACGATCGCCGTCTTCGATCTCGACCGGGACGACTTTGCGTCGTTTCTGAAGAGCATGGCGATGGACCTGACAGTCACCGCGTACCCGACGTACGACCACCTGCTCGACTACATGGAGGGTTCGGCGGCGGTGATCGGCACGATGATGCTGCCGATCCTGGGCAGCTCCGACCCGGTGGCGGCGCGGGAGCCGGCGCGGCAGCTCGGCTTCGCCTTCCAGCTCACCAACTTCATCCGGGACGTCGCCGAGGACCTCGACCGGGGCCGCACCTACCTGCCGGACGAGGACCTGGCGAAGTTCGGGGTGACCCGCGAGGAGCTGGCCGAGGCCAGCGCCCGGGGCCGCGGCACGCAGCGGACCCGGGAGCTGATCGAGTACGAGGTGACCCGCGCCCAGGCGCACTACGCCGCCGCCGCTCCGGGCATCACCATGCTGGCGCCCGCCTCACAGGCCTGCATGCGCACCGCGTACGCCCTGTACGGCGGGATCCTCGACGAGGTGGCCGCGCAGGGCTACGACGTCTTCGCCCGCCGGGCCCTGGTGCCGCAGCGGCGGCGGATGGCGGTCGCCGCCCGTGCCCTGCTCACCTCGACCGGTACGCCGGTCACCATCCCCGGGCCGACGGTCCAACCGGAGACCCGGTGACCGCGAGCACCGCGATCGTGCTCCTCACCCGCGACCTGCGGGTGCACGACCACCCGGCGCTGGCCACGACCTGCGCGGCCTTCGACCGGGTGGTGCCGCTGTACGTCCTCGACCCCACCCTGGCCGACCTGTCGGCCAACCGCACCCGGTTCCTGCACCAGGCGCTCGCCGAGCTGCGCGTCGAACTGCGCGAGCGTGGCGGTGACCTGGTGGTCCGGCACGGTGACCCGGTGGCCGAGACGATCCGGCTGGCCGGCGAGGTGGGTGCCACCGCCGTCGCGCTCTCCGCCGACGTCAGCCACTACGCCCGCCGTCGGGAGCGGCGGTTACGCGCCGAGTGCGACCAACACCGGCTGCACCTGCGACTGTTTCCCGGGCTGACAGTGGTCGAGCCGGGTGCCCTCCAGCCCGGTGGCGGGGGCGACCACTACCGGGTGTTCAGCCCGTACCACAGGTCCTGGGCCGCCCGGCAGTGGCGCGAGGAGTTGGCCGCGCCGGACCGGGTGGAGCTGCCCGGCGGTGTGCGGGTGGGCGGTCTACCGAAGCCGCCGCCGGGAGACTCGCCGGACGCTGCGGTCGGCGGCGAACGGGTTGCCCGCCAGCGGCTCACCGACTGGCTGCCCGACCTGCACCGGTACGACGACCAGCACGACGACATGGCCGGCGACGACACGTCCCGGCTCAGCCCGTACCTGCGGTTCGGTTGCGTGTCCCCACTGGCGGTGGCCAACCGCGCTGGCGACCGGTCCGGGCCGTTCGTTCGGCAGCTCTGCTGGCGGGACTTCTACTACCAGGTCACCGCCGCGTTCCCGGACATCTCCACCTCGGCGTACCGGCGGGGCGCCACCGAGCAGTGGCGCTACGACGACGACGCGTTGGCGGCCTGGACCGAGGGGCGGACCGGGATGCCCATCGTCGATGCCGGGATGCGGCAGATGCGTACGCAGGGCTGGATGCACAACCGGGCCCGCCTGATCACCGCCGGCTACCTGACCAAGCACCTCGGGCAGGACTGGCGACCCGGGGTGGCGGTCTTCTTCCGCTGGCTGCTCGACGGGGACGTGGCCAACAACTCCGGCAACTGGCAGTGGGTCGCCGGCACCGGCAACGACACCAAGCCGTACCGGGGGTTCAACCCGGTCCGGCAGGCCGAGCGGTACGACCCGGACGGCGACTACGTACGCCGGTGGGTGCCGGAGCTGGCGGAGGTGCAGGGCAAGGCCATCCACCAACCGTGGCGACTGCCCGAGGCGCTCCGCCGGACGCTCGACTATCCGCCGCCGCTCTCGGTGCCCGGCACCGACCCCGTCTGGCTGCGCTGACCCGCGTCAGAGGCAGGAGTGCAGCACCTCGACCAGCTCGTCCACCCGGTCGTGCTCGGCCAGGTGCGCCGTGGCGTACGCGAAGGCGTAGCCGCGCTCCGGGTCGGCCCACGCGCTGCTGCCGCCGATACCGCCCATGCCCCAACTACCGTCCGGCTCCCACTGCATGCCGAGCGTCCACCGGACCTGGCGGTCCAGCAGCAGGTCCGGCCCGTCGTACTGGACCCGGGTCGCCTCCGCCACCAGCTCCGGGCTGAACAACCGGACCCCGTCCAGGGCGCCACCGGCGAGCAGACCGGCGTAGAGCCGGGCCAGGCCGGACGCGGTGGCGTGCAGGTTGACCGCGGGCATCTCGGCAGCCCGCCAGAGCGGGCTGTTCAACACGGCCAGGTCCAGCCCGCCGGACGGGTTGCCCAACGCGCGCGCCCGCAGTGACCCCGGCTCGCCGAGCTTCCGAGCCGGCCACTGCGGGTCGCCGTAGCGCATCTGCGCGCAACGGCGTTGGTCCGCGTCGGCCAGCCCGAAACCGAGGTCGAGCTGCCACCGGTCGGCGATCTCCTCGGCCAGGAACCGGCCCACCGATCGCCCGTCGACCCGCCGGACCAGCTCGCCCACCAGGTGCCCGTACGTCCAGGCGTGCTCCGCGGCCACCGAGCCCGGTGCCCACTCGGGGTCGGCCGCGGCCAGGTCGTTGGTGAGCAGCGCCCAGTCGGCGACCGCGGTGGCCGGCCGGGGCACCGGGAAGGCCGGGAGCCCGGCGGTGTGCGACAAGACCTGACGCACGGTGGCCGGCGTGCGGAACTCCGACCAGTGCCTGTCGACCGGCGCGTCGAGGTCGACCTGCCCCCGGTCGACGAGCATCAGCAGGCAGAGTGCGGCCACCGGCTTGCCCACCGAGTAGACGTTGGCGAGCGTGTCCGGTCGCCACCGCTCGGCACCCGTCCGGTGGCCCCCGACCAGGTCGACGACGGGCTGCCCGTCGTACCAGATGACGAGGCCGGCGCCGGTCTCCCGGCCGGAGCTGAGCAGGTCGTGGAAGCAGTCCCGGACCGGGGCGAAGCGTGCGTGCATCCCGACACGGTAGGCGGCCCGGACCGGTGAGCGCGCCGACTTTTCTCCGACCCCGGTGGTTCGGGCGGTGTCGCTGGGGGATGCTGTCCCGGTGGCAGATCCGGAGCTGGTGGATGTGGTCGTGGTGGGGCTCGGGGTTGGCGGCGAGGAGGTGGCCGAACGGCTCGCCGAAGCCGGCCTGAGCGTCGTCGGCGTCGAACGGGACCTGGTCGGCGGGGAGTGCCCGTACTGGGGCTGCATCCCGAGCAAGATGATGATCAGGGCGGCCAACGCTCTCGCCGAGGCTCGCCGTGTCGACGGGCTCGCCGGGACAGCGCAGGTCCAGCCCGACTGGGCGCCGGTGGCGAAGCGGATCCGCGAGGAAGCCACCGACACCTGGGACGACACTGTCGCTGCCGAACGGTTCATCGGCAAGGGCGGCCGGCTCGTTCGGGGCAGTGGCCGTCTCGACGGCCCCCGCCGGGTCCGGGTCGGTGACCAGGTCTTCGAGGCCCGGCACGGGGTGGTGCTGGGCACCGGCACCCGTCCGTCGGTGCCGCCGATCGACGGCCTGGCCGACACGCCGTACTGGACCAACCATCAGGCGATCGAGGTCGAGGAACTGCCGGAGTCGTTGCTGGTGCTCGGCGGCGGCGCGATCGGCCTGGAACTGGCGCAGGTCTTCGCCCGCTTCGGGGTCCGGGTGACGGTGGTGGAGGCGCTCGACCGGGTGCTGGCCGTCGAGGAACCGGAGGCGTCCGAGGTCGCCGCCGCCGCGCTGCGCGCCGACGGCGTGGAGATCCACACCGGGGTACGCGCCGAACGGGTCGAACACGACGGCACAGGGTTCACACTGCGGGGCAGCGGCGGGGCGGCGTACACCGCCGACCGACTGCTGGTGGTGACCGGGCGAAAGGCGCACCTGACCGAGCTGGGGTTGGACACGATCGGCCTGGACGCGAGTCAGCGCTACCTACCGGTGGACGACCGGTTGCACGTCACCGACCACGTCTGGGCGGTCGGCGATCTGACCGGCGAGGGCGCCTTCACGCACATCGCCATGTACCAGGCGGGGATCGTGATCGCCGACATCCTGGCCCGCGCCCGACAGGCACAGGCCGGGGCGGACGCCAGCGGCACGTCGAGCGTGGTCGGCGGGGCGATGGGCGCGTCCAGCTCGCTGGCCGCCAGCGGTTCGAGCGGGTCGGCCGGCACCATCCCCCGCGCCGACTACCGCGCGCTGCCCCGGGTGACCTTCACCGACCCCGAGGTCGGCGCTGTCGGGCTCACCGAACGGCAGGCCCGCGATCGCGGCATCAACGTGCAGGTCGGTTTCACCAAGCTGAGCAGCTCGACCCGGGGCTGGATCCACCAGGTCGGCGACGAGGGTTTCATCAAGGTCGTCGCGGATGCCGACCAGGGCGTGCTGATCGGCGCGACCTCGGTCGGCCCGGCCGGCGGCGAGGTGCTGTCCGCGCTGGTGGTGGCGGTGCACGCGGCGGTTCCGCTGAGCCAGCTCCGGCACATGATCTACGCGTACCCGACGTTCCACCGGGCCATCGGGGACGCGCTGCGCGACCTGTCCTGACGACCGCCCCGCCCATGCGGGTCCGGTCTTGATCCACTCGCTTTCATGGAAGTCGCGGTATCCGGGTCTCTCCGACACCGCGACATCATGAAAGCCGAGTCGATCACGACCTGGCCGGTGCGACCTGGTGTCGGTAAGGCGCGGACGCCGCAACAGGGACCCCTATGTCGCCGCCCGAATGGTGGCCGATGGGAAGAGTGCGACAGCTGGACAGCAAGCGCAGGGCATTTTGCTGTTCATTTCTTTCATCGTGACGACGTACGATTGCGTCCGTGACCAAGCGGTTGACTGAAGTTGCCAAGAAGGCGGGCGTCAGCGAGGCCACCGTCAGCCGGGTGCTCAACGGCCGTGACGGAGTCTCGGAGGCGACCCGGACCGCGGTGCTGACCGCGCTTGACGTGCTCGGCTACGAGCGACCCACCAAGCTACGTGGCGAACGCGCCCGGCTGGTCGGGCTGGTGCTGCCCGAGTTGCAGAACCCGATCTTCCCGGCGTTGGCCGAGGTCGTCACCGGGACGCTCGCCCAGCGCGGCTACACCCCGGCTCTCTGCGCACGGACCATCGGTGGTGTCTCCGAAATGGACTACGTGGAGATGCTCCTCGACCACCAGGTCTCCGGGGTGATCTTCGCCGGTGGTTCGTACGCGCTCGCGGACGCCCGGCACGACCACTACCGTCGGCTGACCGATCGGGGTCTTCCGGTCGTGCTCGTCAACGCGGGTGTGGACGAGCTGGGTTTCCCCCGGGTCTCGACTGACGACGCGGTGGCGGTGGAGCAGGCGTACGGGCACCTGCGCTCGCTCGGGCACGAGCGCATCGGGATGGTGCTCGGTCCGGAGGGGCACGTGCCGTCACGCCGCAAACTGGACGCGATGACCCGGGCCGCCGGCTGGGGCGAGGGCGACGCCGAGTGCGTCGAACGTTCCAGCTTCTCGATGGAGGGGGCGCGGGTCGCCGCGACGAAACTGGTCGAGCGTGGCGTCACCGGCATCATCTGTGCCAGCGACGTACTGGCGTTGGGCACGATCCGTGCGGCCCGGCGGCTGGGTCGCTCGGTGCCGACCGACATTTCGGTGGTGGGCTTCGACGACTCCGCGTTCATGACCTGCACCGACCCGCCGTTGACCACGGTCCGCCAGCCGATCGAGACGATGGGGCAGGCTGCCGTCGACCTGCTGGTCACCCAGATCGAAGGTGTCGGTGTGCTTCAGGACGAGCTGCTGTTCGAGCCTGAGTTGGTGGTACGCGGCTCGACCGCTCCCGCCCCTGGTCGCTAGGGACCGCACCAAACGAGCCTTCCGGCCGTCGACCGCCCACGCGGTCGGCGGCCGTTTTCGTGTTGCTCACAGTGAACTTCATCGAATCGATTGAATGACCCGTCATAAAGGAGCAAAGGGCGATATTCCCGGCTGCTTTCAGCCTCTTGCCGATATCTGTCGTCATCACGTCGCGTCCTTTCGTCTCAGGGTCGACACCTTGCTGAAATGAGTCGGCCTCGCTACAGTGACTCCACTCACACCTGGCTCCGACGCAGCTACTGGGCGTCAGGTCGCATCACCGCAGATCAGCGAAGGTCATTGGAGACACCCGTTCCCGAAGGGATGGACAGATGTCCGTACCGCAATACCGAAAGGCTGCGGCGGTCGCGCTCGTGGCCGGCCTGGGGCTCAGCCTCACGGCGTGCTCCACGAAGAGTGACGACAAGGGCGCGACCGCCGGCGGCAAGGTCACCATCACTGTCGACTGCCAGCCGGTCGGTGCCCAGAAAGAGCTGCTGAAGAACTGGAACGACGATGTCGCCGAGTTCCAGAAGCAGAACCCGGACATCGTCATCAAGAGCGTCAGCGTCGGCGAGCAGTGCAACAACCCGCCGGACTTCACCGCCCGGCTGGCCGGCGGCACCGTGACCGACGTGTTCTACGGGTACATGACCGATCTCCAGCAGGTGCTCGACTCCGGTCAGGCGATGGACATCAGCCAGCACGTCAACAAGGACGCGATCCCGACCTGGGACAGCGTCGACCCGGCGCTCAAGGAGGTCTTCACCGACGGCGGCAAGCTCTACGCCGTTCCGGTGAAGAACTACTCGATGGGCCTGGTCTACAACAAGGTCCTGTTCCAGCAGGCCGGGCTGGACGTGAACAACCCGCCCAAGACCTGGGCCGACGTCCGGGCCGCCGCCAAGAAGATCTCCGCGCTCGGCAACGGCATCGCCGGCTACTCCGAGTACAGCGCCGGCAACACCGGCGGCTGGCACTTCACCTCCCTGCTCTACTCGCAGGGCGGACGGGTGCTCAGCGAGGACGGCAAGAAGGCCGACTTCAACAACCCCATGGGCAAGCAGGTCCTGCAGAACCTCAAGGACATGCGGTACGGCGACAACAGCATGGGTGCCCGTCAGCTGCTCCAGTGGGGCGACCTGCTGACGAACGCCGGCGCTGGCAAGGTCGGCATGTTCATCGGAGCGCCGGACGCCACCCAGGCCATCGTCAGCCAGTTCCAGGGCAAGTTCCAGGACTGGGCGATGGCTCCGCTGCCCGGCCAGGACGGCGCGGCGAAGGGGACGCTCGGCGGTGGCGAGGGCTACTTCTTCAAGAAGGACCTCACTCCCGATCAGGTCAAGGCCGGTCTGAAGTGGATTGCGTACCAGAAGCTCACCCCGGGCAAGGGCCAGTTCGACTACGTCCGGGCCAAGCCGCAGAACTACCCGGTGGGTCTGCCCCAGCCGCTGCTCTTCGCCAACGGGAGTGACGCGCAGAAGCAGGAGCTGGAGCTGCGTAAGGCGAACGCGAACGTCGACACGGCGAACTTCGCGCTCTTCGAGGCGACCCCGGTCCCGATCAAGGGTGAGCCGCGCAACGCCCAGGCGGTCTACGCGGTGCTCGACGCCGCGATGTCCGGTGTGCTGACCAACCCGAACTCGAACATCGACGCACTGCTCAAGACCGCCGAGGAGAAGGTCAACCAGCTCCTCGCCGCGGAGAGCTGACCGAGCGTGTGGGGGCCGGGACGCCGACCCGGCCCCCACACACCACACCCGCAGCGCATCTCGACGTCACCGACTCACCCAGGAGTTGCCTTGGCGATCACCACCGTCCCGGAGACCCCCAGGAAACCGGGCCGCCCGCCGTCGCCGTACTCGGCGAGGCCGCAGCGCACGAGCCTCGGCCGCAAGGTACGGGACAACCTCACCGGTCACGCGTTCCTGATCGGGGCGGTGCTCTGCTTCGTCGTCTTCTCCTGGTACCCGATGGTCCGCGGCATCGTCATGAGCTTCCAGCGCACCCGGCGCGGCGAGACCACGTGGGTGGGCTGGGACAACTACTCCCGCATCCTCGCCGATCCGAGCTTCTGGCCGGCCTGGCAGAACACGCTCTACTTCACGCTGCTCGCGCTCGTCTTCGGGTACGCGGTGCCGTTCTTCGTGGCGGTCCTGCTCAACGAGTTCCGGCACGCCAAGGGATACCTGCGGATCCTGGTCTACCTGCCGGTGATGCTGCCGCCGGCCTCGGCGCTGTACCTCTTCAAGTTCTACGCCTACGACCCCAGCGAGGCGGGTCTCTTCAACGCGATCCTGAAGGCGCTGCACCTGCCCACCTCGCAGTGGATGCAGTCGCCCGAGATGACGATGCCGGCCATGGTGCTCGCGTCGACCTGGATGAACATGGGCGGCGCGGTGCTGATCTACCTGGCGTCGTTGCAGAACATCCCCGGTGAGCTCTACGAGGCCGCCGAGCTCGACGGCGCCGGCATCTGGAAGCGCATCCGCCACGTGACGATCCCGCAGACCCGGTTGATCCTCGCGCTGCTGGCGATGATCCAGATCGTCGCCACCATGCAGCTCTTCATCGAGCCGCTAATCCTCGCCAACGGTGCGGGCGCGGAGGACTCCGCGACGTCGGTGGCGTACCTCATCTACCAGCACGGCTTCTTCCAGAACGATCTCAACGGCGCCGCGGCGCTCGGCGTGCTCATGCTCGTGGTGCTGGCCGGCTTCTCCGCCGCCTACCTGCGGCTGAGCGCGAAACAGGACTAGGACGGGCGAGACATGGCACAGGACTCCGGCACCCGGACCCTCATCTCTCACGCGCAACTCCGCCGTGGGCGCGGCCGGTTCATCTACTGGACCCTGCTCACCGTCGTCGTCGTGGGCTTCACCCTCGTCTTCCTCGGGCCGCTCTACTGGATGGTCACCGGCGCGCTGAAGTCCGGTCAGGAGATCGCGCAGAGCCCGCCCTCGCTGTTCCCGAAGGACCCGCAGCCGCAGAACTACATCGACGCGTGGAACAACCTGGACCTCGCCAAGCTGCTGTTCAACACGTTCTACTACGCGGCCGGCGCGGTGCTGTTCCAACTCGTCCTCGACACCGCCGCCGCGTACTCGCTGTCGAAACTTCGACCGGTCTTCGGCAACGTGATCCTCGCCCTGATGCTGGGAACGCTGATGATCCCGGCGATGGTGCTCATCGTTCCGCAGTACGTGACGGTGATCGACCTGCCGATCCTGCACATCAACCTGCTCGACTCACCGTTCGCCATCTGGCTGCCCCTGGTCGCCAACGCCTTCAACATCTTCCTGTTGAAGCGGTTCTTCGACTCGATTCCGGAGGAGTTGATGGCCGCCGCCCTGATGGACGGGGCGTCGTCGCTGCGCACGCTGTGGTCGATCATCCTGCCGTTGTCGCGCCCCATCCTCGGCGTCGTCTCGATCTTCGCCGTGACGGCGGTCTGGAAGGACTTCCTCTGGCCCAAGCTGGTCATGCCGTCGCCGGAGACCCGGACGGTGAGCGTCGGCATCTACGCCTTCGCCGGCGGCACGCCGATGAACGTGGTGATCGCCGCCTCGGTCATCGCGGCGATCCCGACAGTCATCATCTTCCTGATCTTCCAACGGAACATCATGTCCGGTCTGACCACGGGCAGCATCAAGGGATAGCCACGACCGCAACACCCCGCGCGGCGAACAACGACCGTTCGTCCGACACACATACAGGTCCGGCGAACCCGCCGACGTACTGACCCAGAAAGCAGGTGCTCGTGTCCACAGCAGACAGCAGTCCGTGGTGGCGTGGAGCGGTGATCTACCAGGTGTATCCCCGGAGCTTCGCCGACGGCAACGGCGACGGCATCGGCGACATCGCCGGCATCCGGTCCCGGCTGGATCACCTGTCCGCGCTCGGCGTCGACGCCATCTGGTTCAGCCCGTGGTACCCCTCGCCGATGGCGGACGCCGGCTACGACGTGTCCGACTACCGCGACATCGACCCGGTCTTCGGCTCCCTCGTCGAGGTGGAGGCGTTGATCGCCGAGGCGCACGCGGTGGGCATCCGGACCATCGTCGACGTGGTGCCGAACCACTGCTCCGACGCGCACCCCTGGTTCCAGGCGGCACTCGCCGGCGGGCCCGACGCGCCCGAGCGGGACCTGTTCTGGTTCCGGCCCGGCCGGGGCCCCAACGGTGACCAGCGGCCCACCGACTGGGTGGGCGAGTTCGGCGGCGAGACCTGGACCCGCACCACCAACCCGGACGGCACCCCCGGCGACTGGTACCTGCACCTCTTCGCCCCGCAGCAGCCGGACTTCAACTGGGACCACCCCCGGGTGCGGGCGGAGTTCGAGGACATCCTGCGGTTCTGGTTCGACCGGGGTGTGGACGGCATCCGGATCGACTCGGCCGGGTTGCTGGTCAAGGACGGGACGCTGCCCGAGGTCCACCCGGACCAGCCGCACCCGTTCCACGACCTCGACGGCGTGCACGACATCTACCGGGGCTGGCGTCGGGTCGCCGACGAGTACGACGACCGCGCGCTTATCGGTGAGGTGTGGCTGCCGGACCGGCAGCGGTTCGCCAACTACCTGCGCCCGGACGAGCTGCACGCCGCGTTCAACTTCGACTTCCTGGGCTGCGCCTGGGACGCCTCCGCCCTGCGGGAGAGCATCGACGGGACGCTGAGCGCGCACGCGCCGGTCAACGCGCCGGCCACCTGGGTCCTCTCCAACCACGACGTCACCCGCCACGTCACCCGCTACGGTCGGGCCGACACCAGGTTCAGCTTCGCGGCCAAGCGCGAGGGCATCCCCACCGACCTGGAGCTGGGCACCCGCCGGGCCCGGGCCGCCGCGCTGCTCTCGCTGTCGCTGCCCGGTGCCGCCTACGTCTACCAGGGCGAGGAGCTGGGCCTCTACGAGGTCGAGGACATCCCGTACGCGCTGCGTCAGGACCCGATGTGGGAACGGTCCGGTCGAGTCGACCCGGGCCGGGACGGTTGTCGCGTACCCCTGCCGTGGGCTGGCGACGAGCCGCCGTTCGAGTTCAGCCCGGCCGGTGCCGCGGCGCCCTGGCTGCCCCAGCCGGCCGACTGGAAGGACCGGACGGCCAGCGCGCAGACCGGCGACTCGGCTTCGATGCTGGAGCTGTACCGGGCCGCGATCCAGGCTCGGCGGGCCGACCCGGCGCTCGGCGACGGGGAGCTGACCTGGCTGCCCGCCCCGGACGGGGTGCTGGCGTTCAGCCGTGGTGGCGGCTTCGTCTGCGTCGTCAACCTGTCCACCGCGCCGGTGCCGATGCCAGCTCAGGGGGAGTTGTTGCTGGCCAGCGGGCCGCTCGACGACGGGTTGCTGCCGTCCGACACCGCGGTCTGGCTGCGTACCACCACGGCGGCCGACCTGACCTGATCCTGCTCCCCGTGGTGCCGGCGACCCGTCCCGGCCGCCGGCACCACGCCACCCGAACGGAAGGAGGAACGAGGGGGACGCGCCGCACCGACACGGGGGGATCTGGCCTGCCTGACGAAAGGGAGAGCGCAGCTCATGGCCAACCACACCACCGGCACGCCGCACCACCTTCGACACCCGACCCGGGCAGGGTTGGCCGCCATTGCCGCCGCCCTGCTCGCCGCCACCTCGTTGACAGCTCTCGCGGTCACCGGCACCGCAACCCCTGCCTCGGCGGCCGGGCTGTCCCCCTTCGACATCCCCAACCGGGGCGCCACAGTGCCGTTCGTCGAGCACGAGGCGGAGAAGGTCGCCCACAACGGCACGAAGATCGGCCCGGACCGGCGCTACGGCACGCTGCCGTCCGAGGCGTCCGGTCGTGAGGCGGTCACCCTCGACGCCGTCGGCGAGTACGTCGAGTTCACCCTCACCGCCCCGGCGAACGCTGTCACCTTCCGGTACAGCCTGCCGGACAACCCGGCCGGCACCGGCCGGGACGCCACCATCGACCTGCGGGCCAACGGCAACCTGCTGAAGTCGGTCCCGGTCACGTCGAAGTACGGCTGGTACTACGGCGGCTACCCGTTCAACAACAACCCGGGCGACACCAACCCGCACCACTTCTACGACGAGACCCGGGCGCTGTTCGGCAGCACCCAGCCGGCCGGCACGAAGATCCGGCTCCAGGTCTCCTCGACCGCCCAGTCGCCCACCTTCACCATCGACCTGGCCGACTTCGAGCTGGTCGCGCCGATCGCCAAGCCCTCCGGTGTCATCGACGTGGTCACCGACTTCGGCGCGGACCCGAGCGGCGCGACCGACTCGACGGCGAAGTTCCAGGCAGCTGTCGACGCCGGTAAGGCCCAGGGCCGGGCGGTGTGGATCCCGACCGGCACGTTCACCCTCTGGGACCACGTGGTGGTCGACGGGGTGACACTGCGTGGCGCCGGTCCCTGGTATTCGGTGCTCGGCGGCCGACACCCCACCGAGCGGAACCG
>NZ_JBSFBM010000075.1:0-21492 GCF_053592955.1 Micromonospora sp. NPDC002411
GGGGGCAGCCGCCGAGTCCGTCCGAAGGCCGGGGCGGCCGTGAGGTGCGTCGGTGGCCGCGCGGTGCGTACAGTTTCGGGTCGGACTTGGGGCGAGCTGGGGTGACCCGGCACGGGATACGGGACGAGACGACGACGCATGACGGTGGACAACATTACCGAAAACGGTCAGAAGGGCCTTGACCGCGAACGCGGTCAGCAGGGCATTGACCGAGAACGGCTGGAGACCTGCCTCAGCGTCTTCGAGGCGTTGGAGGCGCTGCCCTCCGACCACCCGGACGTGGTGCGGGTGCAGCGGGCCACCGCCCGGCTCTACAAGGTGGTCAAGCAGCGGCGACGAGAGGAGCGGCGAGACGCCGTCCTCGCCGCCGACCGGGCGGTGACGGAGGCCACCGCCACCGGTGCTCCCGGGAGGATCGACGACGAGACCCAGGGCATCCCGCTCGCGTCATCGGTCGCGGGCGAGACGGCGGGCTTCCTGCACAACCCGCGCGGCTGCTACGTCTGCAAGCAGCGCTACCACCAGGTGGACGCCTTCTATCACCAGCTCTGCCCGTCCTGCGCGACGCTCAACCGGGAGCGCCGCGACGCCCGTACCGACCTGACCGGCCGGCGCGCGCTCCTCACCGGCGGCCGAGCGAAGATCGGCATGTACATCGCGTTGCGGCTGCTGCGCGACGGCGCCCACACGACGGTGACCACGCGGTTCCCGCACGATGCGGTACGCCGGTTCGCCGCGATGCCGGACAGCGCCGACTGGCTGCACCGCCTGCGCATCGTCGGGATCGACCTGCGTGACCCGGCGCAGGTGATCGCCCTCGCCGACTCGGTGAGCAGTCAGGGCCCTCTGGACATCCTGATCAACAACGCGGCACAGACCGTCCGCCGCTCCCCCGGGGCGTACGCGCAGCTGGTCGCCGCTGAGGCCGCGGCACTGCCGGACGGCCCACTGCCGGAGTTGATCACGTTCGCGAAGCCGGGTGGGCAAGACGCCCCGGCAGGCGCGCTCACCGCCGGGCTCACCCCGCACGCGCTCACCGCGTTGGCGCTGACCAGCGGTTCCGCCTCGCCGGAGCGGATCGCGGCGTCCACGGCAATCGACGCCGGGGGCCTCGTACCGGACCTCGACTCGGTCAACAGCTGGGTTCAGCGGGTGCAGGAGGTCGACCCGGTCGAGCTGCTCGAAGTGCAGCTGTGCAACGTGACCGCGCCGTTCGTGTTGGTCAGCAGGCTGCGCCCGGCGATGGCCGCCGCGTCGGCCCGCCGTAAGTACGTGGTGAACGTGTCGGCGATGGAGGGCCAGTTCGGCCGTGGCTACAAGGGGCCGGGGCACCCGCACACCAACATGGCCAAGGCCGCGTTGAACATGCTGACCCGTACCAGCGCCGAGGAGATGTTGACCGACGGCATCCTGATGACCAGCGTCGACACCGGCTGGATCACCGACGAACGGCCGCACCCGACCAAGATGCGCCTGGCCGACGAGGGCTTCCACGCCCCGCTGGACCTGGTCGACGGCGCCGCCCGGGTGTACGACCCGATCGTCCGTGGTGAGCAGGGCGAAGACCTGTACGGCTGTTTCCTGAAGGACTACGCGCCCTGCGCCTGGTGATCGCCCGCAACGACGGGTGACCGCCCGCAACGACGAGGAGAAGAAGAACATGTCAGACGACCGTGACGCGTGGCCGACGCTGGACGAGCTGCTGCGCGAGGAGAGCGAGCTGGAACTCGCGGGCCTGTCCGAGACGGACGCGTACGAGCTGGGGATGCTCGCCGTCGCCGCCGCGAGTGAGCAGCGACTGCCGGTGTCGATCGGGGTGTGGCGGGCGGGACGCCAGCTCTTCCACTGTGGCCTGCCGGGCTCGACGGCGGACAACGACGCGTGGCTGCGCCGCAAGGGGCGCGTGGTGATGCGCTTCGAGCACTCGTCGCTGTACATGGCCCGGTTGTGCCAGGACAAGCAGGTGACGCTGGCCGAACGGTACGGTCTGCCGGCCGAGCGGTACGCGGCGGCCGGGGGCGCGGTGCCGCTACGCGTCCGGGGCACCGGCGTGGTGGGTTGGGTCGGTGTCTCCGGGCTGCCGCAGCTCGACGACCACCGTTTCGTCGTCGACATCCTCCGCAAGCTTCCCCGCTGACGCGGCGGCCCCGGCGGCCCTCACACGAGGCCGCCGGGTTCGGTCGTCAACGCGCCCGTCGGTTGGCGCGCAGGGCGCCGAGGAGCACGCCGGGTCGGGCCAGCGAGCGCGGGTGTTCACGCATGGAGACGACCTCGTTGAACCGGCGTGCTGTTGCCACGTCCGTGACGGTCGCTTCGATGATCTGGCGGCTCGCCCAACTGGAGATCCGGTAGCCGCGCGGGTAGGGCCCGTCGACGTGGGGCAACGCCAGGTCGGCGGAGGTCGAGATCGACCAGGCGGCGTCGACGACGACCTGCTGCAACGCGAGGAAGTGACGCGCGGGCGTCCGCGGATCCGGGTTGGACCGAAGGTACGTCGACAGGCAGGCCGCGTGTAGAGCCGCCGACGTCATCCCCTGCCCGTACACCGGGTTGAATGACGCGACGGCGTCACCGACGCTGACCAGGCCAGCCGGGAACCGCTTCAGCGCGTGGAAGTCCCGTCGGCGGCTGTCGGCGTGGTGGTAGGTCTGGACGTCGCCCAGCATCTCCTGGTCGGCGACCTCGCCGAACTCCGGCGGGAACTGCTCGCGCAGGCGACGGACGAAGTCCTCCGGCGTACGCCCCGGTCGGTCGTTGCCGTAGCCGGCCATCATGGCCATCCACCGACCGTCCTCGATGGCGAAGAACGCGGCCCCGGCCACGTCCATCGCCATCCTCGGGGTGTGCAGCGCCAACACCACGGTCGTGGCCGGGGTGACCTCCGGGCGGCGGAACAGGGCTGTCGCGTAGTTCAGGTGCACTGTCATCCGCCGGGTGGCCGGCCGCTCCCAGCCGGCCTGCTCCAACCAGTCCGAGAGTCTGCTCGACCGACCCATGGCGTCCACCACGAGGTCACCGGTCTCCACGCCGGTGACCCCGGCGACCTCGCAGCGGACCCCGGTGACCGCCGCGCCGTCGAACACGAGACCTGTGGCGCGTGCGGTGATCGTCTTGACGTTGGGGAGCCGGAGCACCTGCTGGCGGATCAGCCCTTCCAGGAGCGGGCGGCTGCCGGCCAGGCTGTCGGCGTCGTCGGGGACGACGACCTTCGGGCGGCCGTCGAGGTAGTTGCGCCGCGCCTCGGGTGGCGCCTCGACCGCCCCGCGTGCCAGCGCCGCGTCGCGGAAGCCGGGAAACAGGCGCTCCAGCTGGAGGAAGCCGCCGGGCAGCAACGCGTGCAGCTGCGTCCCCTGGGGTACGCCGGGCCGCGCCCCGGCCACCTGCGGGTCGTCCCGGTCGATGATGACGACGCTGTCGGCATGGTCGGACAGCACCCGGGCGGCCAGCAGGCCGGCGACGCTGCCGCCGACCACGACGGCCCGACCCATCGTCGGGGAGGTCTGGTCAGGGGGTCGGACCGCGTTCAGCTCCGCGAAGACCCGGGATGGGGAGAGGGACATCGTGCTCTCCAAGGGATACGAGGTGTGGTGCCCTCCGTGCCGCCGGCGTTCGGTGGGCGGGCGGACCGGTGGACGGTCGTCCGGCGTGACGCCCGCCGATCGTCGCACAACCACCTGAAGGGCAACCGTCTGTGTCTGCCAGATGACCACGTGTCGGACGACGGGGTGGACACGACCGTCGTTCGGACGGCCGATTGGCGTGCGACGATGCCGACTGTCACGATCTCCGGCATGCCCGTTGCGCGTCGTACCCTCCTTCTCGCCGGCCTGGCCGCCGCGACCTCCGCCGTCACCGGTTGCGGCGACAACGGCGCTCCGGAATCCGGTGTGGCCGGGCCCGGTGACGCGGTGACCGCGACCGACGCCGCCGGCAACCGGGTGGGCTTCGGCGCGGCCGGGAAGACCACACCGCCGTCGGGTACGCCGAGCGCCGCGGCCTCCGCGAGCGGCGGTGCCGCGCCCGCCGGCCAGGCCCGCTATGCGCAGGAGGTGACGGCGCTGCTGCGGCGGCACCTGCCCGCCACGCCGCAGACCGTGCAGCACAAGGGCTTTCCCGGCGCGGTCGCCGTGGTCCTGGTCGACGGGAAGACGACTGTGCACACCGCGGTCGGGGAGGCGTTGCGCTACGGCGCCGGGCCCAAACTGCTGCCGGCGGGCCAGCGCGTCGAGATGCGCCCGGACTCCATCTTCGACCTCGCCTCGGTCACGAAGGTGTACACGGCCATCCTGCTGTTGCAACAGGTCGACAAAGGTCGGGTCGAGCTGGGCGCGCCGGTGCGCGACTACCTGCCCGGCTTCACCGGAGCCGGCACCGAGCGGATCACCGTCGAGATGCTGCTGACCCACACCAGCGGTCTCCCGGTCGGCGCGAAGGTCACCGGGCTTGCCGACAACACGGCCCGCTGGAACGCCGTGCTCACCACCGGGCTGGTCTCCGGCGCCGTGCCCGGCACCACGTTCCGCTATTCCAGCGTCGGGCTCATGGTCGCCGGCAAGATCGTCGAGAAGGTCACCGGCCAGCGGCTCGACCAGGCGCTCAAGAGCAACCTCACCGGCCCGCTCGGCCTACGCGACACCGGCTTCAACCCGAACACCTGGCTGTCGGGCAGCGCGAAGGCCAGCCGGCTCGTCGCCACCGACGCCCGCTCGTCCCGGGGTCTGCTCCGGGGCACCGTCCACGACGATGTCGCCAACCACCTCGGCGGCGTGGCCGGTCACGCCGGCATCTTCGCCACCGCCGGCGACCTGGCCGTCATCGGGCAGATGCTCCTCAACGGCGGCACCCACCAGGGCAGGAAGATCCTCTCCGCGACGACGGTGCGTCGGATGCTCACCAACCAGAACTCCGGGAAACCAGCGATCGACCCGGAGCGGCCGAACCGGACCGCCGCCCACGGACTCGGGGTCGTGCTCAACCAGAGTTGGTTCATGGGCCGGCTCGCCTCCGCCCGGACCTTCGGCCACACCGGTTTCGCCGGCCCGTCACTCCTGGTCGACCCGGCCCGGAAGCTCGTCCTCGCGCTGCTCACCAACCGCGCGCACCCCAACTGGAGTTGGTCGAATCCCGATCCGGTCCGCGCCTCTCTCGGCGACCTGCTCGCGAAAGAGGTCAACTGATCGACGACCGTCAGGTGTAGACCGCCGCGCCGCACCCTGACACGATACTTGCGCTATCAGTGCAGATACTTCGTCGCTCAGGGTGGAGGACCGATGCACGTGTCTCGCCGGAGACTGCTCTCCGTACTGGCCGGGGGCGCCCTCGCGGTCGGCTTGTCCGTCGCTCCCGTCCCACGGGCCGCCGACGCCGCCACCACACCGACGTACCGCCCGGTGATCTTCGTGCACGGCAGCGCCGGGTCGGCGACGCAGTTCCAGTCCCAGGCCAAGCGTCTCGCCAGCAACGGCTACCCGATCGACGTCATTGAGGCCCACGAGTACGACTCACCGAACATCGCCACGATCCTGCCCCAGGTGTACGCGGGGCTCGACGCACGGATCACCCGTCTGTTGGCGACGACCGGCGCGGACCGGGTCGACCTGCTCGCGCATTCCCTCGGCACCTTCGTCATGCAGGGCTATCTGAACAGTTCACCGGCACGCGCCGCCCGCGTCGCCCACTACGTCAACCTGGACGGGCGCCCCGCCGCCTCCCTGCCCGGTGGTGTGCCCACCCTCGCCATCTGGGGTGAGGGCGACCCGGCCCGCGCCGTCGTCGGCGCGACGAACGTGCACCTCCCCGACCAGTCCCACACGCAGACCGTGTCCTCGCCGGAGTCGTTCGGCGAGATCTTCCGGTTCCTCCAGGGTCGGGCGCCGCACACGACACGGATCACGCCCCAGCTCTTCGGCACCGCCCTGGTCTCCGGTCGCGCGGTGCTCTTCCCGAGCAACGCCGGCGTCACCGACGCGACTGTCGAGGTCTACCCGGTCAGCTCCCTGACCGGCGGTCGGTTGTCGCACCGGCCCACGCACCGGTTGGCACTGAGTGGCGACGGCTCGTTCGGTCCCGTCCCGGTACTCGCCGCGGCCCGCTACGAGTTCGCGATCGTGCGCTCCGGCGCACCGACGCACCACTTCTACTTCCAGCCGTTCCTTCGCTCGGACTCGTTCGTACGCCTCGCGACGAGCGTGCCCGGCGAAGGGCTCGGCGCGCTGGTGGACACCAGCGACCGGCACACGGCGCTGACGATCCAACGCCAAAAGGAATGGTGGGGCGACCAGGGCGAAGCCGGCGACCACCTCTGGATCAACGGCACTGACGTCCTGAACGCGGCGAACGCGCCACGGGCCAAGCGGACGATTGCGATCTTCGCGTTCGACGACGGCAGCGACGGCGTGAGCGACCTGACCGCTCCCCTGCCGGAGTTCTTCAGCCAGACCTTCATCACCGGCATGGACCTGTTCATCCCGGCGGCACCGGCGCACCTCGGCCTCGTACGGATCACCGTGGGTCAACGCGGCGGCGGACACGACGTGATCAACGCGCCGAACTGGCGGTCGAGCGCCCATCGCGTGTCGGTCAACGTCGACGACTTCTGACCCGGTCCGACGGGCAGCCCGGCTGCCTCAACCCGCGACGGTGGCCGGGGTCCGCTCGCGCTCGCGTCGCCCGACCGCGAAGCTGACCACTCCCAGGGCCAGGCCGACGACCGCCAGGACGATGCCCACCCGGGCCGGTGCGAGGTAGCCGAGGCCGGCGGCGATGGCGACGCTGCCCAGGGCCGCACCCAGGCTGTTCGCGATGTTCATGGCCGACTGGTTGAGCGCCGCGCCCATCAGCTGTGCTCCGGGTGCGACGGTGATCAGGCGCGCCTGGAGGACGGGCCCGAGGTAGAGGCTGGTCGCGCCGACCAGGAACGCGCCGACGAACAGGCCGACCGGGCTCGACGCGACGAGGCTGAACGTCGTGATGCTCACGATCATCGCGACGAAACCGATGACCATGCTGCGCCGGAGGTCACGGTCCGCCAACCAACCACCCAGGGCGTTGCCGACGGTCATGCCGAGACCCACCGCCACCAGCGCCCAGGGCACCGTCGCGGCCGAGAGACCGGTGACGTCGGTGGTGACTGGTGCGATGTAGGTGTTCACAGCGAAGAACCCGGCGAAGCCGATCGCGCCGGTCGCGGCGACCAACCAGACCTGCGACGTCCGCAGCGCCCGCAACTCGGCGGCCGGCGAGCCGTCGACCGCCGCGGCGACCTCCGGGACGACCGCCAGGACCGCCAGCAGGGTGAGCACGAAGACGCCGGCGATGACCAGGTACGCGAGGCGCCAGCCGGCCGCCTGCCCGAGCCGCGTGATGAGGGGTACGCCGACCACGTTGCTCACGGTCAGACCGCTGAGCACGATGGCGAAGCCGCGGGCCTCGTTGCCGGGGCCCATCAGGGTGGCCGCGAGCAGGCCCGCCGCGCCGAAGTACGCGCCGTGCGGCAACGCCGCCGCGAACCGGGCCACCATCACCAGGTCGAAGGTGGGGGCGATCGCGGACGCGACGGTGCCGACGGCGAAGAGCGCGAGCAGTCCGAGTACGAGCTTCTTGCGTGGCAGGCGTGCGCTCAGCGCGGCGATCAGGGGTGCGCCCACGACAACGCCGAGCGCGTACGCGGTGATCATCCAGCCGGCGCGGGCGACCGCGTTCGACGACGACTGGGCGTACTCCTGCGGGAGCAGACCGCGCGCGATGTCGGGCAGCAGGCCCATCGCCACGAACTCGGTCAGACCGATCGCCACACCACCGAGTGCCAACGCGACAAGCGCCGCCACCTGTCGTCCTCTGCTCATCCCGATCACCGAGAAAATTTAGCAACAGCGTTGCGTAATAGAGTGGCGAGATGACTCGCATCACTGCCGACGTCACGTTCCTGCGCGGCTACAACCAGGCGCGGGTCATGGCGCTGGGGCGTACCGGGCGGACGTTCGAGCGGTCGACGGTGGTCGAGGCGACCGGGCTGACGCCGCAGGCGGTCTCCAAGGTCATCGCCCGTCTGACCGGCGACGGCCTGATCCGTCCCGTCGGTGTCCGTCGTGCGGGCATCGGCAAGCCTGCCGTCGTCTACGAACTCGTCCCCGACAGCCGGTACGCGATCGGGGCCCACGTGGCCCGGCGCACACTGCGGCTGGTCCTGGTCGACCTGGCCGGTGCCGTGCGCCACTCGGCGGTGAGTCCGCTGCCGGACGACTTCACCCCCGAACAGCTTCTCGACGCCCTGGCGTCCGGCGTCGATGCGATGACCAACAGCGGCGGCGTGCGGGGCAAACTCGCCGGCGTGGGCATCGGCATGATCGGCCCGTTGGACCACGCCAACGGCCTGGTCCGGGGTGCCCACGGCCTGCGGCACTGGCACGACGTACCGCTGCGCGAGATCGCCGAGAAGCACCTCGACCTGCCCGTCCACCTCGACAAGGACGTCACCGCGGGGATCACGGCCGAGGCCTGGCGGCACGGCGCGACGTTCGGCGACGCGGCCCTCATCATGATCGAGTCGGGTATCGGCGGCGGCTTCTGGCTGGGCGGCACCGCCCACCGGGGCGCGCACACCAACGCTGGCGAATTCGGCCACACTGTCGTCGACCTGGACGGCCCCCGCTGTGTCTGCGGCCGCCACGGGTGCCTGGAGATCGTGCACAACCACGCCGCCGACACCGGAGACATCGCCCGCGCCGCTCGCGTCGTGGCGGTGGGCGTGGTCAACCTGCTCCAGACCCTCGACCTGGCCCACGTCGTGCTGGCCGGCGCGGACCTCCTTCGGCATCCGCAGACCTATCTCACAGCGGTGACCGGGGCCGTCCGGGCCGACGCGCGACGCGCGGACTGGCTCACCACGACGGTGACCCTGTCCAGCCTCGGCGCGGACGCCATCGCCGCGGGCGCCGCCATGCAGGTCCTCGACCAGCACTACGGCGTGCCGGCGCTGGCCCCGATCTGAGCGCCGCCGGACCGTGCGGGCGCGGCCACCGACACCGGTCGGCGGCGCCCAGGCGTGCCGCGCCGTCGAACCGCTACGCCACCAGTGCGGCGGATTCCACGTGGGTGCATCCGCTGGCCGGGCTCTCGCTGAGGGCGATGACCGCGTCGAGCCGGTCCCGCGCGCTGCGGAGTTGGCTGATCTGCTCGTCGATGCGGGCACGTTCGGCGCGCAGCAGCGCCCGGGACTCCGGCGTGTTGACCTTCGCGTCGACGCAGGGCAGCAGGTCCAGGATCGTGCGGCTGGACAGGCCGGCCGCGTACAACGTCTGGATGAGCTGTACCCGCTCGACAGCGCTGTCGCCGTAGTGACGCTGCCCGCCACTGCTGCGTGCGGCAGTCAGCAGGCCCTGCTCCTCGTAGTAGCGCAGGGCGCGCACCGACACCCCGGCAGCCGTGGCGAGTTCGCCGATGCGCATGGATCCTCCCCCGGCCGGTGACGCCTGCCACACGACCTTGTCCCTCACGTTCACGTCAGGTTTCAGCGTAGCGCGCGTACCGCTCGTCTTTGAAACTCCTCAGGAGGCTTGAAGCCGGCCGGATCGAGGTCCTTGCCGACGAGTGGAGCGCACACGTCAAGGCGTCCCTCGCCAACGATCCGAGCGCCTTCTACGCCCCAACCGGGCGATAGTCGTCAGGGCATGTGCGGGCGTCGCCCACGACGTCGTGCTCACTGGCAGACGTGCCACTCACCATTTTCCTTCACCAGCCTCATGCCCTGCGTGAACTGCGCTCCCGTGGTTTCCTGGACCGCCTGGACGGTGGCCGTCGCGGTAACCCGCCCGTTGTAGTTGCTGACGTTCACACCGACGATCTCGTAGCTGCTGATCTTCAGCTGGGCGGCCTGGATCCGGGCGAACTCCTCCAGCGTCATCGTTTCGCGCACCTCGTCGCACAGCCGCCCATACGCGCCCGGGTAGTTGCCAGCCTGAACGTCGTCGAGGAACGCCACCGTCGCCGCCCGGGCCGGCTCCACGGCCTCCTTGACACTGCGGTAGAACCAGAAACCTCCGCAGGCACCGACCGCGCAGCACACCACGAGCACCGCGGCGACGACGATCAGGACGGTACGAGTGGTCCGGTTCGGCTTCTGGCGGGCAACCATCATGGGCTCGTACGTCATGGCCCGGAGGGTAGGCACGGCGGGCAACCGTCGTACTCCCGCCGGACGCCTGCCGGTTCAGTCGGTGGAGGCGGTAGGCCCCGGCGTCGGCGAGCCGTCCGCGACCGCGCCCGGGCGCGGCGTCTCGGGCGGTCCCGGCCGAGGACCAGCGGGTACGGGCAGAGCACTGCCCTTGACGAACTGCTCCCAACTGGTGTTCCAGGCCGTCCAGCCGTTGCCCGCCTCCAGCCGGACCTCGGTGCCGGTGAAGGTGACCAGATCACCGACCTGGGTGACCTTCATCAGCCAGTCGGCGTTGGCCGGCGAGACGTTCGTGCAGCCGTGCGACACGTTGCGGTGTCCCTGATCCGACACGGACCAGGGCGCTCCGTGGATGAACTCACCGCCCCAGGTGAGGCGTTGCGCGTCCGCGACGTTCACCACGTAGCCGCCGTTCGGCTCGCCGCGGGTGTCGAAGGTGGTGCGCTGGTGCTTCTCCATGATCACCATCTTGCCGCTGGAGGTCGGGGTGCTCGGCTTGCCCAGGCTGACCGGGATCCTGCGGATCACCTTGCCGTCGCGCAGCACGCGCATCTGCTTGGTGGCGTTGTCGACCTCGAGTGCCACCTGACGTCCGATCCGGAACGTCGCGGTGCGGTCGGCGTCTCCGACGAGGTTCTCGCCGATCGGCAGACCCTCCAGAGCGGCGCGGACGCTGATCGTGGTGCCCGGTCGCCAGAAGTCGGGGGCGCGGTAGTAGACCTGACTGCCGTCGTCCAGCCAGGACCAGACCCCGGGCTGCGGTGGGTTCGTCGTGACGAACAGCCGACGCTGCACGTCGGCGCGGGCCGCCCTGGCGACGGGCGGATCGAAGCCGATGGTCACCGGCATGGCCGTGCCGTACGTCCGGCCGTCGGCGACGTACAGCGTGCTGGTCACCTGCGGCTTCGTCGACGTCGGCATCGTGGTGAAGGTCGTCGTACGGGTGGTGGTCCGGCCGGCGTCGCCGACGGCGATCACCTCGACGGTGTAGGTGCTCCGCGGTCGCAACGCAACGGTGGGCACCCAGGCCGAGCTGTCCTCCCGTCGTTCCGCCCTGACCAGCATGCCCTTGTCGTCGGCGATGCGTACGACGACGACCTTTCCTCCGGTGACCTGTGCGGTGACCTCGGCGCTGACCGGCACGTCGCGGGATCGGTCGGCGGGCGTCAGAGTCAACTCCGGCGCCGGCACCTCCCGCTCCGCGAGCCGCACGGGGGCCTTGCGCTCGGTGGTGCATCCACCGAGGACCAGCGGTGTGGCCACGACGGACACCACCACCAGCGCCATCCGTCGCCACAACCCCATCGAACGCCCCCGGCTCTCGTGTTTCCGTGGCCGCAATTCTTCCCCGCCGGGAGGCGATATCGCGCCGTTTCCGGCAATCACGAAGAAAGGTCGGAAACGCTTTCGTCGACGCGTCGACCGCGACCAGTGCTCTCTTTGCTGTCGGTCGGCCATACCGTTCTCAGGCCGTGGGCGGTGGCGTAGAGCAGGTACGGCCGCAACTCAGGGGCGTATGCCAGGGCGCGACGCAGCGCGTACAGATGAGCTGACCTCGCCGCCAGGAACGGTTGGGCGGCGAGCAGGCCCCGGAGATCCCCGAACCGCCAATCCACACCCAGCAGCTTCCTTGCCCGTGCCAGCAGCTGAACTGCGTCGATCGGAATCCCGCCCACATAGACGTCGGCGGTTGGCGGCAGGTCCGGCGCCGGGTCGGCTGCCAGGGCGAAGCCGGAACGCAGCCACACCTCGAACGCCGGGGCGGCACCATCGAGGTCGACGTCGCCGAAAGCGCCCAGGTCGGCCCAGAACACAGGGCCGCCGCTGCCGTCGCACCTGAGCAAGAACCCCCGATCGCCTTCTTGGCCGATCATGAGGTAGCCCGTGAGCCACTCGCCGACTTCGTAGGTCGTGTTGCGCTCCAGCACGGATTCCCGGCAGTACACGACCACTCCATCGGCGACGACGTCGTCGGTGACCGAGGCCAACCATCGCTGGTAGGTGGCGTCCGTCCGGGATATGAGCTGCTCGACCATCTCCACCGCCGGCTCCTACCTGTCGTCACCAGGCGCGGACACGCCTGCCCCAGTTGACCCCGACCCGGCACCCCGCAAGCCAACACCGTAGCCCCACCCGCACCGCGGGAGGCATCATCAAGACCTTGGCCCCCGTCCACCACGTGAGGGGCCACGTGAGGAGTCCGGGTCAGGCCGGCGACCGGCAGTCACGAACGCCGCGCGACGCTGCCCCGCGCGAGGCAGTCGCCCGCCTGAGAGTGGAGTATCCACACCGCCCTCGATTACAGTTTTTCGAAGAAAATCAGGGAAATGAGATTGATACGACAGCGCGACCACTCCGCACAGCGGAGCGAGCAATCGCAGAGCGATATTTAAGGGAGACTTAATCGTCTCAGTTGGAATGGAGCAGGGGGTCGACTCGTACTCTTCGTTCTCGGAAGAAAGGTGACCCCTCTTGTTCAATGTGCGATCCACTCCCAGGCTCCGCCGTTCCGTGACCGCCCTGCTGTTGGTGAGCGTGGCGTTCGCCGGCGGTTGCAAGGACATTCCGGGAACACCCGGCGCGTCGAGCCCCTCCAGCGACACCGGCATCGGCTCCTCCGGCCCGCAGACGCCAACGTCCGCCGCTCCCGGCGACGCGTCGGCCACGCCGGGCGCTCCGAGCACCTCGGCCACCCCGTCCGCCTCCGGTAAGCCGGCGACCCCGTCGACCAGCACCGCCCCGCCCACCGCCTCCGGTGGTTGGATCACCATCGACGCCGCCGGGCAGGCCGCCGCGACGAAGGCCTTCTTCGCGCGCAAGCCCAAGGCGGTGACCGGCAACCCGGTCAAGGTGCCCGAGTTCAACGTCGGCTGCAAGGTCAGCCACCACAACAGCGACGACCCGATCGTGCTGCCCAAGCTGGTCGGCGGCTCCCACAACCACACGTTCTGGGGCAACAAGTCGACCGACGCCAACTCGACCGCCGAGTCGTTGCGGGCGTCGAAGGCGACCACCTGCAACTCGCCGGACGACCAGTCCGCCTACTGGGTGCCGACCATGTACCAGAACGGCAAGGTCGTCGACCCGACGGAGGTGACCGTCTACTACGGATCCCGCCTGAAGGACCCGAGCAAGACCCAGCCCTTCCCGTTCGGCCTACGCATGATCACCGGCGACGCGAAGAACCAGGTCGACACCCCGGACAAGCAGGGCAACCACTTCTGGTGCGCCGGCATCGGCGGCGAGATCGGCCGCAGCGCGGACAAGACGTTCCCGGTCTGCGCCAAGACCGCGAACATCGTCCGCCAGATCACCTTCCCGGACTGCTGGGACGGCAAGCATCTGGACAGCCCGAACCACAAGGCCCACATGGCCAACGGCGACCACACCGGGGCGTGCCCGAAGAGCCACCCGGTGCCGGTCCCCTCGGTGTCCTTCGTGATCTCGTACCCGCTGAGCGCGAACACCGACGGCATCACCCTCGCGTCCGGCACCTCGTTCTCCATGCACGCGGACTTCTTCAACGCGTGGAAGGACGAGGCGCTCGCCGCACGGGTGCGCAACTGCCTCGACCAGGGCGTGAAGTGCAACTCGGCCGGCAACTTCTGAGCTGACCGGTCCTGCGAGGTCTCCGGTGGACGGTTCGGCTTCCAGGCCGAACCCGATGCCGGAGGCCTCGCACCGTTCGAGGTGCCTACCTACTTGCGCAGCAGGTTGAGGAACTCCGCGGCTGCCGGGAACGCCCGATCCTGGGCAAACTCCCCGATGTAGACGACGGCCTCCTCGTCCTGGCCGTAGGAGTAGCCGTCCAGGGCAGGGCCGACCACGAGGATGGTGCCGCCCCGCCGCCAGGCCGCGTACCGCCAGGAGTAGCTACCGATGGCGAGGTACCTGCCCTCGGTCCGGACGTCACACTCCGGTGGGCCGAGCCGCTCGGCGAACCGGTCGATCGCCGCGTCGAGGTACGCCTCGAACTCCACGCGCCCGGCGCCCCGCTCACTCGTCCAGCCGGGTTGCGAACCCCAGAAGTCGTCCGGCCACAACTCTCCGCCCACCACGTAGTAGTGGACGAAGGGCAGGTAGAGGCCGTAGTCGGTGTACACGGCGTGGCCGGCCGGGGTGACGAAGCGCGCCTCGTCGGTCGGCACCCCGTCGGTGGACCAGTCGAGGGTCCGCATCGCCCGGCTGGTGGCGGCCGGCTCGTGCCAGGGCAGGTCGGCAAGCCCGATGAGCTGATCGGCCAACTCCGCGCCGATGGGGCACGAGGCGACGTGGTCCTCGGTGTCCGTCTCGTCCCCGCCATGCCCCGACTGATGATCTTCCGACATGACCGGGGATTCTTCCGACGCTGGCACCGGCGCGCAAGCACGGGCCGTGACGAGACTGCCGCGTACGTCTGCTCGACTACGACGCCGGGGTGGTTCGGGTTGGTGTCCGCACCCGTGCGTTCGGATGTGGCGCGGGCCGTCGAAGACGATGGAGAGTGTGCGGGCTTCACCTCCTCGTCGAGATCCGTGTGCGCGGCGGCGCGGGAGGTGGTGACCAGCAAGGCGTAGACCTCGGGTAGTTCGACGTCGTCACGGACGGCACCGGCACTGTTGGCATCAGACAAGGCGCTGGATGCGGACCTTCGGCCGCTCGTTCCTGAGGTGGCCGTGCTTGTGCTGGCGGACCTGCTCGTCCCAGACCGCCTGGTCGTAGTCCGGGTCCGGCGGGATCCACTTGTGCGAGCCGTCGCTGTAGTGGAACTTCTCATCACCGGGTCGCAGGATGCTCATCGGGTCCAGCCGAGAAAGCGGTGATGCAGGTGGCCAGCGGGGACGTGGGCCAGGTCCTGAGTGGCGGCGACGAGATGGGCGGCCAGGTAGAGGGCCAGCGACACCGGGGCTCCTTCGTACTCGGCTCGCAACTCCCGGCGCCGGGTCTGGCAAGGCCACTCCCCCGCGCACCCGCCGCACGTCCAGGCCGGCTTGACCGGATGGTGCGCCGTCACTCCGGGCCGTCCTGGCTGGGCCACTGGCCGCAGTTGATCGGACGGCCCCGCCAGGACGCCACCCGCCGCTCGACCCGCACCAGCTCAACGCCGCCCACGAAGCCACCGCCGATCCGGCACCGCCCGCGTGGTCTCCTCCACCGGTATTCGATCCGCCTCCGCCTCGGCAAGAAGCCGCCGCTTGGCCGCTTCCCGCTCGGCCGCCTGGATTTGCTCGCCCCGCCCTGCCGTTGGCTCGCCACCCTTGCCCGGCATTGCCACCTCCGTCACCGAAACGCGGCTGCGCCCTCCGCCATCGCAGGTTCACAATGACGTCAGAGCGTCACCGGCTGCGACGGCACAAAATGCGACAGAGAGGCCACATTGGTGACGACATTTAGGCGACATAGCGCTATCGTGGCGGTCATGGCCGCCCCCAACATCGCGTTGCGCGCTGTCCGTACCGGAATGCGCATGAGCCAAGACGACTTTGCTCGCGCGCTCCAGGCTGCCGGCCACCGCGTCGGCGAACCCAACGACGCCAACAAGAGACTCGTCCAACGATGGGAGTCGGGCGCGATCACCGCGCCGCGCCCCGTCTACGCCCGCGCGCTGGAGGTCGTCACCGGCCTACCCATCTCGCTACTGGGCTTCGCTGCGGTGCCCGGCGAACACGTCATTGACGACGAACGGGGTGGCCACGACCTGACCTCTCCCCTGTCCAGCCTGGCCACGCCGACACTAACGGCCAAGCCCGCCACGGTCCACGGGTCGTACGAAGGTGTTTGGCTCAGCCGCTATCAGTACTACTCCAGCGGCCGGGGGGACTCCTTCGCCGGGCAACACTTCGTCGTGATGCTTCAGCATGGCGACAGGCTGACCGTGCGCAGCCTGCCCGGCTCGGCGGCCTCGTCGCTCTCGATGGATCTGACCGTGGACGGTGCCGTTGTCACAGGCACGTGGGTGGAGCAGACCGATCCCGCCGGCTACTACCGGGGCGCCCGGTATCACGGCGCGATCCAGCTCCTGGCCGAGCCCACGGGTCGCCGGATGGCCGGAAAGTGGGTCGGATTCGGCAAGGACATGGACGTAAACACCGGCCCGTGGGAGCTTGTCTTCCAAGACGCTTCAACGTCCAAGGCAACGCTCGATCGCTACAACACGTCGGTGACGTGACGCACGTACGGGCGCTGTCGGAACAGCCGGAGTCGGCTCTCGTGTCGCGGGCCGTGCCCCCGGACGGGCACGACACGTCAAATATGGTGGAGCACACTCGGGCAGAAGGACGGTCTTCCGTTGACCCTGGTACGCGGCAAGCTGGGATTCACCGATCCCAGGTCGTTCAGCCTCATCGGCTATCGGCACGGCGGCCACGGGTACGCGTTGTTCCGTGGATTCCCCTCCCCCGCGGAGATCGAGGATAGTCACAGCGACAGCGAGTTCCGGGTGCTCGACATCTGCTTCAGGAACATCGAGCGGATCTCTTGCTGGGCCGGTGGAGGGCCGATCCATCTGCGACACCCCACGGACGACGAAAGGGACGCCATCCAGGCAAGGATCGGACCGACCCGCAACACGAACATCTACCTGTTGAAGCCGGACTCGATCGAGGACTACGTCGTAGCCAGCGCGGTCTACTGGGCGGAGTACCATCTCGCCCTTACTGCGCCGAGTCCTCTTGTCGCCGAGGACAAGGCAGGCCAGGGTACCCATTCGCCGATCGAGCGGCCTGTGCAGTTCGTCGATCAGCCATGGACTCCGTACTCCCTGTCCAACAGCACCGACGCGAAGACCGTCTAGCCGGTCGATACGACGGCGGTGGCCGGTCACCCAGAGGGCAACCGGCCGCCGTCGCATCGATCGGTCAGAGCTTCGCCGCGCCCGCCTCGGTGGCCTCCTGCACCGCCGAGGTACGGCGGATCTCGGCGCGCTGGTCGCCGGCGTCCTCCCGATCGGCAGCGGCCATCCGCGCCGCCCGGTTGGTGGTCGCCGCCGCCTGGTCACCGGTCACGCCACCACGGATCCGGTTGTTGGCGGCCACCTGGGCGACCGGGTCGTTGCCCGTCACCGTCAACTGACCGTTGATGATGTTGTCGTCCACCGTGACACCACCGGTGGTGCTGGTGATGCTGACGTCGGCACCCCAGTAGCCACCGGAGGCGCAGCTGTCGAGCCCACCGTTCGGGCCGATTTGCACGCCGCCCAGGTTGCCGGCGAATGTGGCCTTGCCGCGCACCGCGCTGCCGCACACCACGCTGCCGGTGGCGCTGTTGAGCACCGACAGCGTGCCGTCGACGAACGAGTCGTGCAGGTCGGTGTAGTAGGTGCCGGTGCTGCTGAGGTTGCGCTCCACCTGGGTGCCCCGGTCGAGCCGGACCTCACCGGCCCCGACCGTGACGTTGCCGGCGACAGTCGACTCCTCCGCGAACAGGAAGCTGTCGATGGTCGCGCTGCCCTTCGGCCGCACGGTCACCGTGCCGGTCCGGGCGTCCTTCAGGAAGATGCCGTACCCACCGGCGGCGAGCACCACCTGGCCGTCGACCGTGGTCTCCGTGGCGTCGAGGTAGCCGTCCGCGGAAACGCGTACCTCACCACTGATCCGGCCGCCGGTCACCACCAGGTTGCCGCCGGCGGCGACGGTGACGTTGCCGGTGATCGTGGTGCCGGTCAGCGCGCAGGACTCGCCGGCCGGCACGTACAGGTCGTTAGGCACGGTCACCGCTCCGCCGGTGCCGATGCAGTGGGTGACCAGGTCGGCGTGGGCGGTGGGGGCCACGGTCAGCACCGAGGCGGCGACGACGGCGGTCACTGTGGCCAGCTTGGCGACGGTACGTCCGGGCATCGTGGTACTCCCTGTCGAGAAGATTCGAGGACTCATGCGCCGACGTCCGATCGGGCCGCGGCCCGGACGATGGCGCCCTGCTGTCGCCGGTCGAGCGTTCCGCCGGTCACCAACGCGAGGGTGACCGCCTCGACGTGCCGGACGAAGTCGGCGTGGCCGGGGTAGTCGGCGTGTTCGTCGATCAGATCGTTGATGGTGCAGCCGTTGCCGGTGTCGACGTTGCGGACACCGGTGTCGTCACCGTCGATGACCACCGTCGCCCGGGTGTCGGACTCCGGGCAGGCGTCGGTGCCGTCGGCGACCACTGTGAACGTCGTCGACTGCTCGGCGGACGCGTTCCCCGCCTTGTCCGTCGCCCGCACACGCACCGTGTGCGCGCCGGTGGCGCGAACGGTGACCGGAGCGGAGTACCCGGTCCAGGCGCCGGTGTCCAGCGCGTACTCGACTGTCGCCACGCCCGACTCGGCGTCGGTGGCAGTGACGGTCACCGTCGCGCCGCCGACGTACGCGCCGTCGTCGTTCCGGTCGCCGGCCACCGTGGCGGTGACGGTGGGTGGCGTGGTGTCCTCGGCCTGCGGCTCGACGACCGTGAAGTGGGACATCTGCTCGGCCGACGTGTTACCGGCGACGTCGGTGGCCCGGTAGTGCAGCATGTGCATCCCGACCGCGGTCACGACGACCGGGCTCGTGTACGCGGTGAAGGCGGCCCCGTCCAACGAGTACTCGATGGTGGCGACACCGGACCCGGCGTCGGTCGCGGTCAGCGTGGCGGTGGCCGTACCGACGTAGTTGCCGTCGCCGTCGCGGTCGCCGGCCAGCGCGGCCTTCACCTCCGGCGGAGTGGTGTCCTCCTCCCCCGGCTCGACGATCCGGAACGACACCGACCCGACGGCGCTGGTGTTGCCGGCCTGGTCGGTAGCCCGGAACTGCACCGAGTGGTCGCCGATCGCGGTCACCCGCACCGGCTCGGTGTACGGATGGAAGCTCGTGTCGTCGACCTGGTACTCGACGGTCTCCACACCCGAGTCGGCGTCGGTGGCCGTGACTGTCACCGTGGCCGCGCCGAGGTAGTTGCCGTCCGGGTCCTGGTCACCTGCCACGGTGGCGGCCACCGTCGGCGGTGTGGTGTCGCCACCCCCTCCGCCCTCGGTGACGACCAGTTCGCCGACCATCTGGCTGTGGCCGGGGATCGAGCAGAAGTACCGGTACCGGCCCGGGGTGAGGGTCACTGTCGCCTGGTGGCGGCCGTTGTTGGCGTCGAACGGACTGGCCAGGATGTTCAGCGTGACGTCGTGGTTGTAGCCCTCGGTGCTGGTATCGAAGGTCAGCGTGTGCGGCATCCCGATGGTGTTGCCGGTGGCCTCGCTGTTCTCCCAGATGATCGTGGTCTCGCCGGCCACCGCTTGGGCGGGTGCGGACTTGTAGCGGGTGATGTCGCCGTCGGCGGTCCAGGTCAGCACCTGTGCCGCGGCTCGGGAGGCGGCGGAGGCCGGCGTCGCCGCCCACGGGGTCACCGTGAGCAGGAGCGCCGCCAGCACTGCCGTTATTCGTCGGGGCATCGTCTCTCCTAGAGTTCCCGTACGCGGACGTTGCGGAACTCGGCCAGGTCGTTGTCACCGTGGTTCTGCAGACCGATGAAGCCGCGCAGGAACTGCCGCAGATCGGTCGGCGGGTCGCCGGCACGCGACGACTGCTTGCCGGGTGTGTTGTCGAACTCGTTGATCACCACGCCGTTGCGGATCATCGTGTAGTGCTGCCCGACGACGCGGATCTCGTAGTCGTTCCACTCGTTCTTCGGCGTCACGCCGGCCTGGGCGAGCGGCACCGGGTCGAAGTTGTA
The DNA here is from genome assembly GCF_053592955.1 of Micromonospora sp. NPDC002411. NCBI lineage: Bacteria > Bacillati > Actinomycetota > Actinomycetes > Micromonosporales > Micromonosporaceae > Micromonospora > Micromonospora sp. NPDC002411. The sequence goes on from NZ_JBSFBM010000075.1 coordinate 19,826, forward strand.
GACCGAGCCGGTCTTCTGCGGCTCACCGGTGTCGCCGTCGTAGATCTGGATCTCGTGTCCGCAGTAGATCGCCATCCACGCGGTCGAGGTCCGGGCCGAGCCGACGGTGCCGCAACTGCCCGGTGGGCGCTGCTCCAGAGGGGTTCGCAGGTCCGGGAACCGGATGAAGACGCCGGTGTTGGCCCGGCCGGTGCCCGGTGCGATGTCCTTGAACTGGAGCCGCAGCGAGAAGTCGCCGAGTTCCTTGGTGTGCCAGAGCATGCCCAGACCTCCGCTGGGCCGCAGCGAACCGTCCGGCTGGATCGCGAACGATCCGGTCGGCGCCTGCTGCCAACCGCGCAGCGAATCGGCGGTGCCGTCGTAGAGCGGCTCGTACCCGGTGTGCCCGTCCCGGCCAATCTCCGACGCGGCGGCCAGGCGGGTCAGGGTGCCGGCCTCCCGGGCGCTGAGCAGGTCGTCGTCCTGCAACGCCTGGGCCACCGCCTTGACGTGCCGGACGAAACCGTCGTGGTCGGCCCAGGTGCTCTCGTCGTCGATCAGGTCGTTGGCCGTGCAGCCCTGCCCGACCGTGCGACTGGGCACGCCGGTGTCGCTGTCACCGAGCCAGACGTTCTGCCGGTCGTCCGGCACCGTGCAGCCCACCGTGACGGTGCTCTGCACCGTCGCCGTCTCACCGTCGGCGTACGTGACGGTCAGCTTCGCGGTGTAGGTGCCGACAGTGGCGTACGTGTGTCGGGGGTTCGCCTCGGTCGACGTGGCACCGTCGCCGAACTCCCACCGGTGGCTGACACCGCCGGAGCGTGCGCCGTCGAAGGCGATGGTCAGGGGCTTGTTCTGCACGGCGACAGAGTTCGCCGCCGGTACGGGGGTGGGTGCGCCACCGGTGTAGGTGATCCGGATCAGCTTCTGGTTGGGGTGCAGGCTGAAGAACCCGCCGCCGTAGTCCAGCAGGTAGAGCGCGCCGTCCGGGCCGAACTTGGCGTCCATCCAGCTCTGTAGGCGCGCGTCGCCGTTGCCGCCCGGGATGATGGTCCGCAGCGACTCGGCGTACACCGGTGGGGCCGCCTGCGGCACACCGGCCGGGTCGACCGTCACCGCGACCCGGTTGGCGGCGTTCGACTGGTCGCCGATGAACCACTTGCCGTCCCAGTGCTCCGGCCACGCCACGCCGCTGTCGGTGTCGACGAGGTCGCGGTGGTACGTCGGGCCGGACATGATGGCCTGGCCGCCGCCGCGCAGGTACGGCTGGGTGTAGGTGGCGTCGGCCGCGACGTAGGTCGGGAGGCCGCTGCCGTCGGTGCGCTTCGGGAAGACCGGGCCGCCGCCGTCGGGTGAATACCAGATCATGTTGTCCCGGGCGGCCGGGATGTCCACCAGTCCGGTGTTGCGGGGCGACTCGTTCTTCAGGTTGTCGCAGTCGTACCAGCCGGTCAGCACCGTGGCGTCGGTGTTGCTGCGGTCCCGGTACGGCTGCCGGTTGCCCATGCAGTACGGCCAGCCCTGGTTGCCGGCGGAGGTGATGATGGTGGCCGTCTCGTACTTGGCCGGGCCCAGGGTGGGGCTGGGCGACGAGGCGTCCGGGTGCCGATCGCGCCGACCACCTCGGTCCAGTCGTGCTCGCTCATCGCTGCGCTCCGGGCTGCTCGGCCGAGTCGGGCACTGTCAGC